>MEDZ01000025.1 GCA_001724275.1 Gemmatimonadetes bacterium SCN 70-22 | reverse complement strand
AGGATCGCGTTGCCGAAGGCGGTGAGCCCGCGCTCGATGGTCTCGGGGTCGAAGCCCTCGGGGTGCTCGGCGTGGCGCGCAATGCTCGCCTTGGCGTCGGCCCAGAGCGACGCACTGAACTGGCGCACGGTGTCGGCGTGCAGCAGGTCCTCCTTGATCTGCTCGGCCTTGAGGATGACCTCGGGCGACGCCTGCAGCTTGACGATGAACTCGTCGATGGCGGCGTCGAAGCGTTGCCGCAGCGGATGGTTGGGGTCCGCGTGGACCGCCTGCATCGTGTTCTCGAGGGCCCGCACGATGCGCCCGGCGATCTTGTCGTCGATGGCCCCCGGAATCCACCACGGACTCTCCTGCTCCACCCGCTCGCGGATCAGGTCCTGGTTCTCGCTGATCCCTCGGGCCAGGAGGCGGATGGCGTCGTCCAGGAGGGCCTGGTGCCGGTTGCCGGCGGTGAGCACCGACAGCGCCTTGCCAAGCAGCGGGGCGACCTGCGTCGTCCGGACGCGATTCACCACCGCCTTGCTGATGAACTCCTGCACGTCCTCGTCGCGCAGCACGTTGGCGGCGGCCGCCAGCGCACGCGCCAGCTGCCGGGCGATGCGGCGCGCGTTCCCCGGCTCCACCATCCACTGCGCCATGCGCTCGGCGGCATTCAGCGTGTGCAGCTTGGCGACGATGACGTCGCGGTTGAGGAAGTTCTTCTGGACGAAGGCGCCGAGCGTCTGCCCCACCCGGTCCTTGCGCGCCGGGATGATGGCCGTGTGCGGGATGGGGATGCCTAACGGGTGACGGAAGAGCGCCGTGACGGCGAACCAGTCGGCCAGCCCGCCGATCATCGACGCCTCGGCGGTGGCGCGCACGATCCCGAGCCACGGGTACTGCGCCTCGTAGTACCGGGCGACGGTGAAGACGACCGTCGCCAGGACGAGCAGGGCCAGCGCCCACGCCTTCATCCGGCGCAGGCGCGCCACCCGCTGCGCCTCGTCCTCGGGGCGCAGCGGCTGCGGGACGGCGAGGGCCGCCGCGTCCGGCACGGGGCGACGGGGCGCCACGGCCACCCCTACTCCTCGAGCGCGACCTTCTTGAGGTCGAGCACGTCGGCCGTGGCCCCCGAGGGGACGTCGACGTAGAGCACCACCGGACGCCCGCCGATGTCGCTCGCGGTCACCGCGATCGTCCGTCCCCCGGCGCTGTACACGCGCGTCGTCTCGGTGGCGCTGGTCGGCTTCACGGCGCCGAAGCGCTTGAGGATCGCCGTGTCCAGCAGGTCGAAGAACTCGGCGGCATCGACCGAGGTGTCCCAGACGGTGACCCAGGCCAGGCCATCGCCCTTCCCGCTCTCGAACAGGACGTATCGGTCACCGTCCCACCCCGCCGCCCCGCGATACGCGGCGTCGCGGTCCTTGAGGTGCTCATACAGGAAGAGCCGCGTCTCGAACTCTCCCAGGTCGTTCTCGTAGATCACCTTCCCGCGCGGCGGGGGGAGGGTCACGACGGTGGGCGCGTCGCGATTGCCGAAGAAGCGGTCGTCGTGCATCACCTGCTCGGTCGACACCGGCATGTCCCCGAACGGGGCCTTCCCCGGGTGCTTCTCCTTGTACAGGCGCATGAACTCCGCCCCCGAGAGGTACGGGAAGAGGAGTGTCTCCTGCACGAGCGTCGGTGCCGTGGAGAAGACCGGCATCGACGCGTTGTTCTCGCGGATCATGGCCCGCACGCGCTCCCACCCGCCCGGGAGGTTGGCGACCATCGTCCCGCCGCCAAGCATGCTGGCCAGCTGCTCGAAGGTGGCCTGCCCCTCCACCACCGCCTGGGCCGCCAGCTGCCGGTCGTTGCGCCGCTTGACCTTCTGCAGCGAGTCGAGGTTGAAGTGCTGGTCCTGCAGTGCGTGCACGAGCTCGTGCGACACCGTGACGCCGACCATTTCGTCGCTGGTCCCCTGCACGATGTACAGGACCTTGGTCGCGGGGTCGTAGTAGCCGGCGACCTGCTCGGTGAGGAGGGCGAGCATGAACTTGCGCAGGTCGAGCGTGTCGGGGAGGAGCCCGAAGCGCTTGTACGAACGTTCGCTCCCCGTGATCTCCTCGTCCGGCATGTCCTCGGCGAAGCGCCGCTCCAGGAACTGCCGCACCTCGTCCTTGCTGCGCATCTCGAACTTCGGGGGCGTCGTGAACTTGAGCCCGGTCGCCTGTTCGATGCGCGGGACGGCGTCGGCCACGCGGGCCGCCACCGGGTCCTTCGGCGTGCGTTCGCCGCAGGCGACGACCGCCAGCAGCAACAGGATCGTGCCAAGTCGTGCCATCACTCGCTCCATTGCACCTGTTGACCGGTGGCCAGCGCCACCACCCGCACCACGTCGAGGCCGCGCACCACGATCCCGTCCGCGATGAGGCGGGTCCGCAACTCCACGTCCAGCACCGCCAGTCCCGGTTCCGGCGTGGCGGCGACGACGGCATCGCCCGCCGCTTGGGCCGGGGGCGCGGCGCGCCCCTCCGGGCCGGCCCCGTGGGGGGCAATGAACATCGCCTCCAATTCGGCCCCGAACCGTTGCAGCGCCGACAACCCGTCGCGCGCCATCGTCCCGAAGTCCTCACCTGATCCTAACGAGTCCCGCCCCGCAGGGCCACCGGGCGCCGCGCGGCCGTGGGGGCCTTGCCCCTGCCGCCGCAGCAGCTCGCGCCGGCGCAGGATCAGCGCCTCGGCGCCGGGGGAGTACCGGGTGACCGCCTGCGCATGGGCGCACGCCTCGTCCAGGACGTCGATGGCCCGGTCCGGGCGCCGCCGGTCGAGCATGTGCCGGTCGGTGAGGACCACGCTGGCCTGCAGCGCATCGTCGGCGATCACCACGTTGTGGTGTCGCTCCAGCCGGTCGACGCGCGCCCGCAAGACGTCCAGCGTCTCCTCCGAGGTCAGCTCGCGCACCACGACGCGCTGGAAGCGGCGCTCCAGCGCCGGGTCGCCACAGATCCAGCGCTCGTATTCCTCGCCGGTGGTGGCCCCGATCACCCGGAAGTCGCCGCGCACCAGCGACGGCTTGAGCATGTTGGCGGCGTCCATCGCCACGCCGATCGCCGTCCCCTGGCCAATGAGGTTGTGCAGCTCGTCGACGAAGAGCACCACCTCGGGGTCGGCCGAGGTCTCGTGGACCAGGGCCCGGATGCGCTCCTCGTACTGCCCGCGGTAGGCGGCGCCGGCGAGGAGGGCGACATGATCGAGGGCGAGCAGGCGCGTGGAGCGGAGCGCGAGCGGGACGTCGCCCCCAACGAGGCGCTGCGCCAGCCCCTCGACGATGGCGGTCTTCCCCACCCCGGCGGGGCCGACGAGGGCCGGGTTGTTCTTCCCGTGGCGCAGGAGGATGTCGATGACCCGTGCGATCTCCTCGTCGCGGCAGCGGACGGGGTCGAGACGCCCCTCCCTGGCCTCGTGGGTGAGGTCTCGCGTGTAGCGCCCCAGCGCTCCCGACATCGGCCGGTCGAGCTCGTCGTCCGTCATGGGCCGGGGAGGAACCGGTCGAGGTACCAGGCCACCATCCGCTCTCCCCAGACCAGGGCGACCACCGCCGCCGGGGCGAGGAAGACGCCGAAGGGGACTTCGGGCAGGGTCCGGACGGGGGCGTCGAGCTCGAGGTCGATCTGCTCCCCCTGCGCCGCCCCCCGCAGCCGCGTATAGGGGTACACCACCAGCAGGAACGTCAGGGCGCCTAACGCGGCACCGACGAAGATGACGAGGAGGGCACGCCCCGGCCCCACGGCGGCGCCGACGACCGCCATCAGCGTCACGTCCCCGAACCCCATGGCCTCGCGCCTGAGGGCGACCTCGCCGAGCCAGCCGACGATGGCGATCGCCCCCGCGCCGGCGCAGGCGCCCACGACGGCGTCCCACGGGGTCGCGAACGGGGCGGCATCGCCAAGGAAGGACGCCACGATGGACGTGACCAGGGTGAAGACGAGCCCGAAGACGGTGAAGCCGTCGGGGATGAGATAGTGCCGGGCGTCGGTGACGGCGATGCCGAGCATGACGGTCGCGAAGACCGCCACCCGCAGCGCCGCGAAGGTGGGGCCGAAATGCCAGGCGACGACGAGCCAGAGCAGGCCCACCACCAGCTCGACCACCGGATACTGGATCGAGATCGGGAGGGCACAGCCGCGGCACTTCCCGCGCAACAGGAGCCAACTCAGGATGGGGATGTTGTCGTACCAGCCGATCGCGTGGCCACACCGCGGGCAGCGCGACCGCGGTGAGACGACCGACTCGTCATGCGGCCACCGCCCGATGCAGACGTTGAGGAAGCTCCCCACGCTGGCGCCAATGACGAAGGCGAAGGTGCCAAGGAAGGCGTCGATCACGGGGCGTCGGGGCGAAGCTTGTAGAGGAGGATCCCGGCGGCGACCGCGACGTTGAGCGACTCGACGACCGGGCTGATGGGGAGCGAGACGCACTGCGCCAGCGCCGCGCGCACCCGCGGCGAGAGCCCGCTCCCCTCGTTCCCGACCGCGAGGGCGCAACGCGCCGGTGCCCGCAGGCTGGCGACGTCGGCTCCCCCCATGTCCGCCCCCCAGAGGGCGAAGTCGCGGCGGGTGCAGAAGTCGCGCAGCGCCTCCCACGACGCGTGCACGACCGGGTAGTGAAAATGGGCCCCCATCGCGCTACGGACGACTTTGGCGTTCCACACGTCAACGGTGCCCGGCAGGGCGACGGTGGCCCACGTGCCGAGCGCCGCCGCGGTGCGGATCAGCGTCCCGACGTTGCCGGGATCCTGCACCGCGTCGAGGACGAGAATGCGGCTGGCGTCCGGCGGCACCGGGTCGAGCGAGTATCCCGGGGCGCGCGCCACGGCGAGGACGCCCTGCGGCGACTCGGTCTGTGCCGCGCTCTGGAACTCGCGATCGGTGACGTCGGTCACCGCGATGCCGCGGCCGGCGAAGGCGCTCCGAAGCCGAGCCCCGCGCTCGCCCTCCGCGAGCTGCGGCGCCGCCAGCACGCCGATCACCTCGAGCGGCGAACGCGCCAGCTCCTCGCCGGCACGCACCCCTTCCACCACGAACAGTCCCTCCCGTTCCCGCGCCTTCCGGCGGGAGAGGTCGCGGGCGAGCGTCAGGAGACGCATCGATTTCCCCGGTGGCGGTGTATCATCGGCCGTACCCATACGGCGCGCCGCGCGCGCCCGTTTCGCCAGACCTCGTCATGAAGCTCCGACCGCTCCTTGCCATTCTCGTGATCCCGCTCGCCAGCTGCATGGTCTCCACGCAGCAGGAGGTCGAGCTGGGCACCGACTACTCGCGTCAGGTCAACGCACAGCTTCCGCTGGTCACCGACCCGGAAGTCGTGCGGTATGTCAACGTGCTCGGCGACTCGATCGCCCGGGTCGCCGATGACCGTAATCTCGACTGGCGCTTCTACATCGTCGATAGCCCCGAGGTGAATGCCTTCGCCATCCCCGGCGGCTTCGTGTACGTGAACCGGGGGCTCATCGAGCGCACCACGCAGATGAATCAACTCGCCGGGGTGCTGGGGCACGAGATCGGGCACGTGGTGAAGCGGCACAGCATCAAGCAGATGCAGGCGGGGCAGCGGCTGAACTTCGGGGCGGTCCTGGCCTGCGTCCTGACGCCGGTCTGCACCAACGGCGGCGACATGGCGGTGGGGCTGGCCGGCCAGGGGATCATGGCCTCGTTCAGCCGGGGTGACGAGGCGGAGTCGGACCAGGAGGGGATCAGATATGTGATGCGGGCAGGGATCGACCCGCGCGGGATCCCCGAGATGTTCCGCCTCCTCATCAAGGAGCGCCAGGAGCGCCCCACGAGTGGAATCGACGCCTGGTTCCGGACCCACCCCATGGAGGAGGACCGGGTGCGGGCCACCGAGGCGACCATCCGGCAGTTCAGCACGGCATCGCTCAATCGCCTCACGCGCGACACGCCGCGCTACCAGGCGTTCAAGGCGCGCCTCGCGCACCTCCCGCGCACGCCGGCGCGGCGGCAATAGGCGGGGGCGGCCGGCGCGTCACAGGGTACGCACCAACTCCTCCACCAGCCGCTCGAAGTCGGCGGCAGCGCGGCGCGTGACCTCGATGACGTCCGCGTGGCTGATGGCGTGGGGCGAGGTGCCGGCCGCGGGATTGGTGATGCAGCTGACGGCAGCACAGCGCATCCCCATCGCCCGGGCGACGATGACTTCGGGGACGGTCGACATGCCGACGGCGTCGGCCCCCAGCCGCTCGAGCATGCGGACCTCGGCGGGGGTCTCGTACGACGGCCCGAGGAGCCCGCCGTAGACCCCTTCCTCCAGGCGGATCCCCCCCTCACGCGCAATGGCGTGCAGCCGGGCGCGCAGTGCCGCGTCATACGGGGCCGACATGTCGGGGAAGCGCTCATCGCCCGCCACCGGCGCCCCGATGAGCGGGTTGCGGAACATCAGGTTCAGGTGATCGGCGATCACCATCAGCTGGCCGGGGGCGAAGGTCCTCCGAATGCCGCCGGCGGCGTTCGAGAGGACGAGGGTGCGCGCGCCTAACGCGTGGAGCACCCGCACGGGGAAGGCCGCGCGATCGGCCGGGTGCCCCTCGTACATGTGAAAGCGCCCGGCGAGGGCGAGCACCTCGCGCCCGCCGAGGACCCCGTGAATCAGCTCGCCGGCGTGCCCGGCGACGCCCGGCTCGGCGAAGCCGGGGATGTCGCGATACGCAATCCGGGTCGCGCGGGCGATGCGGGCCGCGAGCCCGCCGAGCCCCGACCCGAGCACGATCGCGGCGACGGGCGTGGCGACGCTGGCACGCGAGCGGACGAGGGCAACGGCGGCGTCCAGGAGGGCGGGGCGAGCGGCCGCGTCAGCCATCGCGCAGCGCCTCGATGTCGGCCCGCGCGCGCTGCACCAGGCGGTCGCGCTCGACGGGGGAGAGGAACGCCCCCTCGAAGCCGTTGAGGGCGATGCGCGCCAGCTCGTCGAAGGTGAAGTCGAGCGCGCGCGCGGCGTGCTGGTACTCGTCCACGAGCGTCACCCCGCTCATGAGGCGGTTGTCGGTGTTGAGCACGACATGGAGCCCCTGGTCGTAGTAGCGGCGGAGGGGGTGGGCGTCATACGAGGCGGCGGCGCGGGTCTGCACGTTGCTCGTGAGGCAGATCTCGAGTGTGATCCCCGACGCGCGCACCTCGTCGGCGAGTGCCGGGTCCTCGTAGAGCCGGGTGGCGTGACCGATGCGCGTGGCGCCGCACGCATGCATCGCCTGGCGAATCGAGTGCGCCCCGTCCCCTTCCCCGGCGTGGCAGGTGCAGGCGAGGCCATGCGCCAGGGCGTGGCGGAAGGCGTCGGCGTGGTCGGCCGCCGGGTGCCCCGCCTCGCCGCCGGCGAGGTCGAAGCCCACGACACCGTTGCCCTTGAAGTCGACCGCGAGCCGAGCGAGGTCGAGCGACGTGGCAGGGGAGAGGTGGCGCAGGGCGCAGACCAGGACGCGCGCGACGATGCCGTACTCGCGCTCGGCCCTGGCGAGCCCCAGGAGGGGGGCCTCCACCGCCTGGGCCAGGGACAGCCCGCCGCGGGTGTTGAGGATCGGGGCGTAGCGGACCTCCAGGTAGCGCACCCCCTCGCGGGCCGCATCCTCCGCCAGCTCGTAGGCGATGCGCTCGAGCGACTCGCCCGTCTGCATGACGGCGAGCGTGGTGTCGAAGCGCGCCAGGTAGTCCTCGAGGTTCCGGGCGTCGCGCACGAGCATGTAGTCGGCGAGCGCCTCGGCGTCGTCGCGCGGCATCGGCACGTGCACGTCGCGCGCCAGCTCGAGCATCGTCGCCGGGCGCAACGAGCCGTCGAGATGGCAGTGCAGTTCGGCCTTCGGGAGCCGCTCGAGCAGCGTCCGGGTGATGACGGGAGGCATGCCGGTCAGGCGTCGTCGCCGGCGGCGGCGCGCTGCCGGTTGGCCACGACCCGGAAGATGGCGCCGTGGTACAGGGGGACTCCCGCCTCGACGGGGAGGCCGCGGGAGTCGGTGACGAGGCGTTCGCCGGCGACGATCGCATCGGCGAGGGCGGGGTCGGCGACGCGGACGGCGTCGACGGGCGAGCCGCCGGCCGGGGCGTCGACGCCGCGGCCGTTGACGTACACGCGCACGGTGGCGCTCATGGCTTCTGGGGGATGAGGCGCGCGTCGGTCGGCGCGCGCACGGGTGAGGGGCGCGAGCGCAGGTAGTCGGCCAGCGCATCGACGTCCACGGTCGGGAGTTCCTCGACGCCGAGGGCCCGCTCGGTGAGGCCGAGCCCGTAGCCGCCAGCCGCAAGGAAATCGGTCATCACGAGGCGGTAGACGCGCCGGGGATCGTACGGGCGGGCGTCGGCGAATTCCAGCCGGGTGATGCGCGTCCCGGCCGGGCGCGCGGGATCGTAGTGCACGTGCACGCCGCTGAGGTGGAAGTTGACTTCGTCGCGCGCCACCAGGCGCTCGAGGTAGTCCCGCAGGTCGGCCCCCCGGAGCCGGATGCGCACCAGGACGTTCCCGAAGGGCTGCACCTCGAACAGCGCCCCGCGGGTGGCGGTGCCGGCGCCGAGCGGGGCGCGAACCCCGCCGCGGTTCATCACCGCCACGTCGCCGGCGGCCGCGTACCGCTGCGCGTCGGCCACCAGGTTGCCTAACGTTCCCCGCAATCCCGGCTCCATGCGCTCGGCGATGGTCGCCACCGGGGCGCTGAATCGCTCGGCCGTGCGGGCGACGACGGCGGCCGTGAGGGCCGAGGCCACGGAGTCGGCGGCGACGCTCCCGCGTCCCACATCGCGAACCTCCACGGCCGGGGTGCCGGCGCCCCCGACGGGGAGGTCGATGACCCCGATCGCCATCCCGCGCGACCGGGCCTGCACGATCGGGATCCCGCGCACGACCGTGGCCACGCGCGAGTGGGTGTGTCCGCTGACGATCGCGTCGACCTTCTCCGTGACCCGGTTGGCGAGGTCGACGATCTCGCCCTCGCACCCCGTGGCGGTGCCGCGGTCGCAGAAGGCCCCCGCGTGGGCGATCACGACCACCACGTCGGCGCCGCGCGCGCGGAGGGCGCGCGCGTGCGCATCCACCACCGGCACGGGGTCGACGAAGCGGAGCGCGGCCACGTTGCTGGCGCGGGTGACCCGCGGCGTCTCGACCGTCGCGATCCCGATGACGCCCACACGGACTCCGGGCAGCTCGATGAGCGTGTCGTTGCGGATCCACGGGACGTCTCGCCCCGCGGTGTCGCGCACGTTGGCCCCCAGGATGGCGTAGGGGGCCTGGCGCATGCGCGCACGGAGCGAGTCGACGCCCCAGTCGAACTCGTGGTTGCCCAACGCCGAGGCCGAGAGGCCCAGGCGCGAGAAGAGGTCCACCACCGAGGCGCCGAAGGTGAGGTTCGATGCCGGGGTCCCCTGGAACTCGTCGCCCCCGTCGAGCCAGAGGGAGACGCAGGCGGGGGGCGTGCACTCGGCGCGTGCGGCGACGATGGCCCCGGCGAACCAGGGAGCCCCGCCCCACGCCACGCCATTGCCATCGGCGCGCGCCTCGAAGGCCCCGTGGAAGTCGTTGCTGCTGATGATGCGCAGCCAGCGTCCGGCCGCAAGCCGGGCCGGGGCGGCGCGACGTGCGGCCCCGCTGGCGTCGAACGTCGCGCCCTGCATCGCCCGCCAGGCGGCGGCGCCCGCCTCCGCCGGCCGCAACTCCCAGTTCCGCACGGCGAAGTCCTCAGGGCGCAGCGTGCCACGGCGGCGGACCTCGGCGATCAGGAGCTCGCGGATCTCCTCCTGCCGGTCGTACACCACCGGCGCCCCGCGCAGCATGGCGTAGCCACCGCCGCCCGTCTGCCGATAGTTGTTGAGGGCGAGGGTGAAGGTGTCGCCGTCGGCCACCGGCCGCCCCTTGACCTCCAGCCTCGTCACCCGGCTCCCGAGGGGGCGTGAGATGTCGAGGGTGTAGTCGGCGCCGGCGACGATGTCGAAGTTGTAGCCCGGGACCGACGGGTCGACGGGGGAACGGGCGGCCTCGGGGGTCCCGGCGGTACGATAGTAGCGGGCGCTGTACTCCAGGTAGTCGCGCAGTTGCCGCCCCGTGATGCGCACCGCGCGCAGGGTGTTGTCGTACGGGTACAGCCGCGCCACCTCGGCCACCGTGATGGGGCCGGCGTCGAGCGAGGCCCCGATGTCGAAGGCGGCCGTGGAGGCGAGGTCGGCGCCGGCGGCGGCGCGCTGGACCTCGAGCATGAAGTCGATCAGGGGGACGTCGCTCACGCGCGCCGAGTCGGCATGCCAGGCGACGGGCGTGGTGCCTAACGTCTGGTTGACCCAGCGGACGGTCGCCTCGTGGGCGCGCTGCGTGGCGGCGAGGACCACGGGGGACTCGGCGTGGCCGGCGGCAGGGACGATGCGCCCGTTCGTCCCCGCGACGTGCCACCGCCCGTCGCGGCGTGCGAAGCGCAGGGTGGCGAGCGCCACCGACGTCGCCCAGTTGCGCGGCTGCACGATCGTGACGCCATTGACCACGCTGTCGGCCATCTCGCGGTGCGAGTGGCCGATCACGATGAGGTCGACGCCCGGGACCTCGCGCGCCACGCGGGCCCCGACGTTCTCGCTCGGCAGCCCCGTGGCGACGGTGTCGTAGCTCGACGCCTCGCCGAGGCCGGAATGCATGACCACCACCACCGCGTCGGCCCGCTCACGCACGGCGCGCACCTCGCGCGCGACCTCGCTGACGATGTCGCGGACCTGCAGCCGCCCCGCGAGATTGTCGCGGTCCCAGACCATCGCCCCGGGGTTGGTGGCCCCGACGATCGCGATGCGGACGCCCCCCCGCTGCACGATGTGCGAACCGTTCCAGGCGCGTTGGCCATTGGGGAGGTAGGCATTGGCGGCGAGGAAGGGAAAGCGCGCCTGCGCCAGCGCCCGGGTGAGGGTGGGGAGTCCGTAATTGAATTCGTGATTCCCGATGGCCGCGGCGTCGTACTGCATCGCGTTCATGGCGGCCATGACGGGATGCGGCGCCGCGGAATCGACGCGGGCGGCCACGTAGGTGAGCGGGTTCCCCTGCAGGAGGTCGCCGGCATCGACCAGCACGACGTGCCCCGGACGGGACTGGCGCACGGAGTCGATGATGGTCGCGGCACGGGAGAGCCCGCGCAGCGTGTCGGCGGCGTTGGCGTAGTAGTCCCATCCGCGCAGCCGACCGTGCACGTCCGTGGTGGCGGCCACCACGAGTTCGGTCGAGTCGCCGTCGACGGGGGAGGCGGCAGCCGCCCGTCCGGAAGGCGCCGGCGGGGCGCACCCCCAGGCGAGGAGGGCGACGGCCGCGAGGATGGAAATCGTCGGGGAACGCATGGTCAAAAGCTAGCGGCCACGGGAAGTCGGGGGGAACCGCCGACGAGGGTCGATTGACCGGACGGAAGCCCCGCGCAAGCTTCCAGTCGGCGCAAGTGACCGGTGCCGTCGCTCGACGCGACATCCGGGTCGCGCTCCCTGGCCCGCCACCGTTCGATACCAAACCGTGACGCCCTCTTCGCTTCACTTCCGCCCCCGGATGGGTGAACATCCTGTCCGCGAACACATTGCCGTGTTAGTCCCGTGAAGCCGCTCATCATCGGCATTGCGGGGGGGACGGGGTCGGGAAAGTCCACGGTGGCGCGGCGCGTGGCCGAGCAGTTGACGCACGCCTCCGTCGCCTTCATCGACATGGACGCGTACTACCGCAACCACGCGCACCTGCCGATCGAGGAGCGGCGCCAGGTCAACTGGGATCATCCGGACGCCTTCGACACCGAACTCATGGTGGAGCACCTCAGGACGCTCGGGGCGGGACGAGCGATCGAGAAGCCGGTGTACGACTTCGTGACGCACACGAGGAGCAGCACGACGCGGCACGTCCCGGCAGCGGACGTGATCGTGGTGGACGGCATCCTGCTCTTCGCCGACGAGCGCCTGCGGGAGCTGTTCGACGTGAAGGTGTTCGTCGACGCCGACGCCGACATCCGGCTGGTGCGCCGCATTCGACGCGACATGGCCAGGCGGGGGCGCCCGCTGGAGGAGATCCTGGATCAGTACCTCACCACGGTACGACCGATGCACCTGCAGTTCGTGGAGCCCAGCAAGCGCTACGCCGACGTGATCGTCCCGCGCGGCGGGCACAACGCGGTGGCGATCGAGATGATCATCGCCAAGATCCACCGCCGGTTCGAGGCGGTGCGCCCATGACGACCCCGCCTGCCACGGCCGGAGAGCGCATCCTCGTCGTCGACGACGAGCCCGACATCGTCGCCCTCGTGGCCTACCACCTGGTGAAGGCCGGATACCGCGTGTCGACCGCGAGCACGGGACCGGACGCGGTGACGCAGGCCAGGCAGGAGCGCCCCGCCGTCGTGGTCCTCGACCTCATGCTCCCGGGGATGTCCGGCTTCGAGGTCCTCGAGCAGTTGCGCGCCGACGCCTCGACGAAGGATGTGGCCGTGCTGATGCTGACGGCGCGCAAGGACGAACCCGACCGCATCAAGGGGCTGTCGCTGGGCGCCGACGACTACCTCACCAAGCCCTTCTCGCCGCAGGAACTGACGCTGCGAGTGGCCGCGATCCTCCGGCGCATCCAGCAGGGGCAGCAACCGGCGGGCGACGTCCTCCGGGTGGGGCCGATCGCCATCGACCGTGCGGCGCACAAGGTGCAGGTCGACGGGCGGGAGATCGAGCTGACCCCCACGGAGTTTCGCCTCCTCCTCACGCTGGCCGAGCGGCGCGGACGCGTCCAGGCACGCGCTCACCTGCTGGAGACCGTCTGGGAGGCCGCCCCCGACATCCAGACGCGCACCGTCGACATGCACGTGCAACGCTTGCGCACCAAGCTGGGGGCTGCGGGAGACCTGATCGAGACGGTGCGCGGCTTCGGATACCGACTGAAGGCGGCCCAGCCGCGCAGTGCGTGAGGCTCTCCCGACCGCTCTTCGCAGGCTCGCTCCTCGTCATCGCGGTCATGGTGGCGCTGGTCGTCGTGGCGCTCGACTGGCGCCTCGGCGTGCGGCTGCGCGACGAGACCGCCAACGAACTGCTGCGCGAGGCGCGCCTCATCGCGGGTGCATGGCGCGACGGGATCGACCCTGACTCGCTCGCCGACGTCTCGGGCGAGGCGCTCGGCCATCGCGTCACCCTGATCGCCCCGGACGGCGTCGTCATCGGCGACTCCGAGTTCGACCCGCCGGCGCTCGGGACGCTCCAGAACCACGCCACGCGCCCCGAGGTGGCCGCGGCGATGGACAGTGGCCACGGGGCCTCGGTGCGATCGTCGCCATCGGCGGGCGACGAGGAGCTCTACGCCGCCCTGCGCACCCCGTTCGGGGTGGCGCGCGTCTCGCTCTCGATGACCGCGCAGCGGATCATCGTCCGGCGGGTGCAACGCGACGTGCTCTCCGCGGCATTCCTGGCCACCGGCGTCGCCTTGCTCCTGGCGGCCCTGTTCGCGCGGTCGGTCACGCGCCCCATCCTCGAGTTGCGCGACGATGCGCGGGCCATCGCCGCGGGCGACCTGTCCCGCCGCCCCTCCCTGGTCGCCCCCGGCGAGGTGGGGGAGCTGGCCTCGGCCTTCCACCGCCTGGCCGAGCAGCTGACGGCCCGCGTGCGGGCCCTCGAGGACGACGACGCCCTGCTGCGCGCCCTCACCGAGGCGCTCAACGAGGGGATCATCGCCCTCGACCAGCGGCAGCAGGTCCTGCACATGAACGCCGGTGCCCGGCGCCTTCTCGGCGTGAAGGACCCCCTCCCCTTCCCGGCCGACCGCCTCCCGCGCGACCGCGTCCTGCGCGACGCCCTCGCCGCCGCCCTCGCCGGCACGGCGACCGACGCGCTCGAGACGCAGGTCAACGACAGCACGGTGGCACTCACCGCCCGCCCGCTCGAAGGCGGCGGCGCGGTCCTCGCGATCCTCGACGTCACCCCCATCCGGCGCCTCGAGACGGTGCGCCGCGACTTCGTCGCCAACGTCTCCCACGAGCTTCGCACCCCGCTCACGGTGGTGAGCGGCTTCGCCGAAACGCTGCAGGATCCCTCGCTTCCGCCGGAGGAGCGCGCGCGCTTCAGCGCCACGATCCTCACCAACACGCGGCGCATGCAGCGCATCGTCGACGACCTGCTCGACCTGACGCGCATCGAGTCGGGCGGGTGGCGCCCCAATCCCGTCCCCGTCGAGCTGCGGGGCGTCGTCCACGAGATCTTCGGCAGCGCGCGCCCAGTGGCGGACCGCAAGAACATCGCCCTCGTCTCCGCCCTCCCCGACGAGCTTCGCACGGTTCACGCCGACCCGACGGCGCTCCGTCAGGTGCTCTCGAACCTCGTCGACAACGCCCTCCGGCACACCTCCGCCGGGAGCGTCACGATCACCGCGAGGCGCACGGCCGAAGGCGTCACGATCGGCGTGCGCGATACCGGTGCCGGGATCGCGGCCGAGCACCTGCCCCGAATCTTCGAGCGTTTCTACCGCGTGGACGCGGCTCGCTCGCGACAGGAAGGGGGAACGGGGCTCGGACTGGCGATCGTGAAGCACATGGTGGAGGCGCACGGCGGGCGCGTGGGGGCCGAGAGTGCCATGGGCGTCGGGACCACGGTGAGCGTGACCTTTCCCGACGCCGACACCGGTGCCGCCGACGCCACGGACGGCGCGACGCCGCGTCCGTGACGCATTCGTTGCAGCGCCTTCGCTGATCCGAGACCCGGCGTTCGCATTGTAACGGAGCGCCGGGCGCACAGAGCGCCGCGCAGCTCCCTTTCGTGCGATACGCTCATGATCACGATCATCTCCGGACTCCTCGTGCGCTCGCGCCGGCTCGGCCTGGCGCTCGCGGGTTCGCTCTTGTTCACCAGCCCCACGCTCGCGCAGCAGCCCACCGGGCGCATCGTCGGACGCGTCCTCGACGCCGCCTCCGGCCAGGGGCTTTCCGACGTCGGGATCCAGGTCGTCGGCACCACGTTAGGCACGATGTCCGGCGTCGAGGGGCGCTTCACGCTCCCGGCCGTCCCGGCCGGGACGGTGACGATCCAGTTCCGGCGCATCGGGTACACGCCCAAGACGGTCACCGGGATCCTCCTGGATGCCGGCAAGACGCTCGAGCAGGACGTGACGCTCGCGACCGCCACCATCACCCTCACGGCCCAGACGGTCACCGCGTCGGCGGAGCGCGGGTCGGTGGCCGATGCGCTCGATGCGCAGCGCACTGCCACCGGGGTGGTCAACACGATCACCGCGGAGCAGATCGCGAAGAGCCCGGACTCCGACGCGGCGCAGGCCATGCAGCGCGTCAGCGGCGTCACGGTGCAGAACGGCCGCTTCGTCTTCGTGCGCGGGCTGGGCGAGCGCTACACCACCACGCAGCTGAACGGGACCCGCGTCCCGAGCCCCGAGCCCGAGAAGCGGGTGGTCCCGCTCGACATGTTCCCCTCCAGCCTGGTCGAGGCGGTGACGACCTCCAAGACGTTCACTCCCGACCAGCAGGGCGACTTCTCCGGGGCGCAGGTGGAGATCAAGACGCGCGAATTCCCGGCGCGCCTCACCTTCTCGATGCAGTCCACCGTCGGCTACAACAGCGGGGCCACGGGCCGGCAGGTGCTCGCCGGTCGCAACGTCGGCGGCGAGGTGTTCGCCCTGGCCGGCACCGCGCGCAACCTTCCGTACCTCCTTTCGGTCGTGCGCAATTTCCAGGGGATCAACCTCACGCAGGCCGACAAGAACCTCCTCATCTCGCAGTTCCGCAACGCCTGGACGCCTGACTCGCGCACGGGCGCCCCGAACACCTCGACCGCCATCTCGCTCGGCGGCAACGAAGCGCTGTTCGGGCAGCGGATCGGCTTCCTGCTGAGCGGGACCTACGCCCTCACGCAGGACGTCAAGGACAACCAGGTGCGCGCGCTCGCCAACCGTGGGACGACGCCCGGGAGCACGATCGAGACCGACCGCTTCACGGGGACGACCGGGAGCCAAGGGGTGCTCTGGGGGGGGATGGCGAACTTCAGCACGCTGCTCGGCGGTACCTCCCGCATCAGCGTCAACAACACCTACACGCGCACCGCCGACAACGACGCCCGCGTCGAGCGCGGCGAGTTCGAGAACGAGGGGGTCCGGGCGCAGATCGAGCGCATGCAGTACGTGGAGCGCGCGGTGCGCTCGAACCAGCTGGCCGGTGACCACCAGTTCGGGGAGCACAAGCTCGACTGGGCAGTGACCTCGTCGGCGGTGACGCGCAACGAGCCCGACCGCTCGGAGTTCGTCTCGGTCATCGAGCAGGACGCGCCGGGGGGAGCCGAGGTGCTGCGCTGGAACGGCGCCAGCAACGCGGGGGCGGTGCGTACCTTTTCCGCGCTCGAGGAAAAGTCGTTCGAGGGACGCGGCAACTACCAGTGGCGGGTGAGCATGGGCGGGCGCGACCACGCCATCAAGGTCGGCGCGCTCTCGCGCCGCACCGACCGTGACGCCACCACCAGCGCCTACGCCATCTCCGGACAGGCCTCGAACGCCATCCGCGAGCTGCGCCCCGAGCAGCTGTTCGCAGCACCATTCACCGGCGATCGCGCCGGCGTCTTCAACATCTTCCCCCTGTCGCAGGGCGGGTCATATGGCGCCGCCGACCGGCTCACCGCCGGCTTCCTGATGGCCGACATCGCGATCGCGCCGCGCATGCGCCTGATTACCGGCGCCCGCGTGGAGAACGATCGGCTCACCGTGAACGCGCAATCGACGCTGGGCCAGCCGGTCGACGTCTCGCGCGACTGGACCGACGTCCTCCCCTCGCTCGCGCTCAACATGGCGCTGGGCGAGTACACCAACCTGCGCCTCTCTGCCTCGCAGACGCTGGCGCGTCCCGAATACCGCGAGCTCGTCCCGATCAAGAGCCGCGACGTGCTCAATGGCGACGACCTGGAGGGGAATCCCGACCTGCAGCGCACACTGATCCAGAACGTGGACGCGCGCTGGGAGTGGTACCCGAGCGGCGGCGAGGTGCTGAGCGTGGGACTCTTCGCCAAGCGCTTCGACAATCCCATCGAGCGTGTCTATCGCGCCGCGGGCGCCTCGTCGCGATTCATCGGCTACGTGAACGCCGACAAGGCCACCAACTACGGCGTGGAGCTGGAGGCCCGCAAGGGACTGGGATTCCTCGGCGACGCCTTCCAGTCGCTGCTCGCCTTCACGAACGTGACGGTGATGCAGTCGCAGATCACGCTCGGCGCGGGGCAAGCGGCGGCCACGAACGCCAGGCGCCGGATGGTGGGGCAGGCCCCCTACGTCGTGAATGCAGGGGTCACGTACGCCAACACCAATGGCTCGCTCAGCGCCACCGCGCTCTTCAATCGGACGGGTGAGCGGATCGACGCCGCCGGCGACCAGCCGCTCCCCGACGTGGTGCAGCGCCCGCGCAATGCGCTCGACCTGTCGCTTCGCTTCCCGGTGTGGGGGGCGCTGCAGGGGCGCATCGACGCCCGCAACCTCCTCGACGAGCCGTTCCAGACCGTGCAGGGGAGCGTGACGCGCGAGTCGTGGACGACGGGGCGCACGTTCCAGCTCGGCTTCGTGTTCCGACCCTGACCCTTCCCCGTCGCAGCCGCGCCCCCGTCGCCCCCAGGCGGCGGGGGCGCTCGGCATCCACCGCCGCCGCCGGAGGAAACGTCGCGCCCGCCGATGCCCGCCGATGCCCGCCGATGCCCCGGCGGCCGTGACAGGCTCGTGACCGCCGTGACACGTGGCCGCGACGGGCCCCCGTTTGCTTCCACCGTATCGGGGCGTCGCCGAGTGCGAGGGTCCCGCGGGCACCAGCCTCTCCTCATGACCCATCCCGCGATACACATCATGTCATTCTCCAAGCGTTTCCTCACTGCGGTCGTCGCGCTGTCGGCGTTAGGCATCGCCGCCTGCGGCGACGACAACGGCGGCACCACCGCCCCCGTCCTCACGCCGCCCCTCGGCGTGCAGGCCACGGCCACCGGGCTCACGTCGATCCGCGTGCAGTTCAACGGAACCGCCGGCGACAACAGCTACGAGATCGAGCGCGCCGAGGGGGCAACCGGCGCCTTCGCGATTGCCACCACCGTCCAGGCCCCCGCCGCAGGCGGCCCAGTCACGTACGACGACACCGGACTCAAGGTCCAGACGCAGTACCGCTACCGCGTGACCGCGGTGCGCGGGTCGCAACGCAGCTCGGCCTCGGGAGAAACCATCGCCTCGACGCTCGCCTTCGGCGCCGCCGGCCGCATCGACGTCACGACCGACATCACCGCCAACACCACCTGGACGGCCGACAAGGTGTACATCCTCAAGGGCTTCATCCACGTCGCCAATGGCGCGACGCTCACCATCGAGCCCGGGACGCGCATCGAGGGCGACTTCAACACGCTCGGCGCCTCGCTCTTCGTGCTCCGCGGCGCGAAGATCAACGCCGTCGGGCGCGCCGACGCCCCCATCGTCTTCACCTCGTCGCGCCCGGCCGGCCAGCGCCAGCCCGGCGACTGGGGGGGATTGATCATTGTCGGCAACGCGACGCTCAACCGCACCGGGGTCGAGATCGAGCTCGAAGGGACCAACACCGCCGCCGGCACCACGTCGGGGACCAACTACAAGGTCACCTACTCGGGCGGGACGACCGATACAGACAACAGCGGCGAGCTGCGCTACGTGCGCGTCGAGTTCGCCGGCTACGCGCCGTCGCTCAACAACGAGCTCAACAGCTTCACCTTTGCGGCGGTCGGGAGCGGGACCAAGCTCTCGTACCTGCAGTCGATGGCAGGGCTCGACGACTCCTTCGAGTTCTTCGGCGGCGCGGTCGACGCCAGCTACCTGGTGTCGTACGAGGCCGGCGACGACCACTTCGACATGTCCGAAGGCTACCGCGGGCGCCTGCAGAACGTGATCGCGCTGCAGACCACGCAACTCACGCCGCGCACCGGGGCGGGGGCGCCGTCGAGCGACCCGCAGGGGATCGAGAACGACGGCTGCGAGGGGGCCGGGTGCCAGCTGGGACGCAACTCCACCCCCTTCACCACCCCGCTCGTGGCGAACTTCACCCTGGTCGGCACCGGGAACACGGCGACGTCGGGGAGCTCGGGCGGCGTGGGGATGATGCTCCGCCGCGGCGTCGGCGGCTGGTACGTGAACGGGATCGTGGCGCGCTGGGCCCGTGCCGCCGTCTCGCTCCGTGACGCCGAGACGTACGTGCGCGCCGGCTCCACGGCGACTCCGGACCTGGCGACCGCCGACCTGGCCGTGCGCAACATCCTGATGGTGGAGAATGCCGCGACCTTCCAGGCCCAGTCGGGGAGCACCGTGCAGAACGCGCTCGACCTGGCGGCCAACGCGCTCGAGGCCCCGGCCGGGGTGACGACGGCGGCGACCTTCACCGCCTTCCCGGCCACGGTCGATGCCTCGACCACGGCGAGCGCCTTCGACTGGGCGCCGGCCGCAGGATCGGCCGCCGCGTCGGGCGGGCTGGCGACGTTCACCGGGAGGCTGGCGACCGTCGCCGGGGGCGCCGTGAGCGGAACGGCATACCGCGGCGCCGTCAATCCGGCGGGACCGAAGTGGTTCCAGGGATGGACCACCTACGCCCGCAACTAGATCATGACGCGTGAACCGCGGCTGGCGTCCGTGCGCGGGCGCCAGCCGCGGCTCTCGTCCCACTACTCGTGCGCCTCCCCTCCCGCATGCGCCGTGTGCGCCTGATGCGAACCCCGCTCGCCCTCGCGCTTCTCGCCGCGCTCGCCAGTGCGTGCACGCCTCGACCGCAGGACGGCGTCGGCGACGAGGCGAGCGACCCACTCGCGCACGTCGCCACGGCGGCGGCAGCGGCACGAGCGCGGCAGGACTCCATCGATCGCGCGCAACCCGGCTACGTCGTGGACTCGATCCTCCCGCCCGACGAGGAACTGCGCCGCTTCACCGCCGACCTCCGATCACGGCCGACGCGACTTGCCCACGGCCTCCCATCACGCGACGCGCTGGTGCGACGTTGGATCGCCGCGGTCGAGCAGGACGACTCGCTCACGCTCATCCGTCTGGCCGTCAATCGCCCCGAGTTCGCACTCCTCGTCTACCCGTCGTCGCCCTACACGAGGGCGCCGATGCGCCAGCCGCCAGCCATCGTCTGGCAGCAGCTCTCCGACGCCTCGATCCAGGGCTTTCGCCGGACGCTCGGTCGCCTGGGGGGCAAGCCGCTTGGCGTGGTCGGCTGGTCATGCCCTGCACCGGTCGAGCTCCAGGGGAAGAACCGGATCTGGCGGGATTGTGCGGTGCGACGGGTACGCTCGCCGGGCGATACCGCATCGCAGCGGCTGTTCGGCCCCATCATCGAACGAGACGGGGTCTACAAGTTCGTCACGCTGGCGAGCGAGATGTAGCACCAGCCCGGGGAGCGTCAGCGGGCGGACGTTCCCCGTCGCCGCCGGACTCGTCCGTCGCGTCGGGGACAGGGCGCGCGCGAATCAGGCCCCCCCCGATCCCCGCCCGCATCTGTGACCGCGACGTTACACAGCGGCCGCACGCCCCGGAGCCGGAGGATGTGATCTTACAGTCACTACTGCACTTACCCGGAGACACTACCGTGTACGCTCGCGCACTTGCCGCGCTCGCCATTGTAACGATCGCCGCCTGCGGCGGCGGTGAAACGAAGTCCAGCGACTCCGCTGCCGCCCCGGCGATGTCCTCGTCGGTCGACCTCAATGGCGCGGGCGCGACCTTCCCATATCTGATCTACTCGAAGTGGTTCTCCGACTACGCCACCTCGAAGGGGATCAAGATCAACTACCAGTCGATCGGCTCGGGCGGCGGCATCAAGCAGCTGTCGGAGGGGACGGTCGACTTCGGCGCCTCCGACGGCCCGATGACCGACGAGGAGCTGGCCGCGGCAAAGGGAGGCACGATCCTCCACTTCCCCACTGTCCTCGGCGCCGACGTGGTCACCTACAACCTTCCCGAGGTCACCGCCCCGTTGCGTCTGACGGGCGAACTGGTCGCCGACATCTTCCTTGGCAAGGTGACCAAGTGGAACGATCCCCGCATCGCGGCCGAGAACGCGGGGGTGACCCTGCCCGCCAAGGACATCCTGGTGGTGCACCGCTCCGACGGCAGCGGGACGACGTACATCTTCACCGACTACCTCTCCGCGGTCAGCAAGTCGTGGGCGAGCGGCCCCGGCAAGGGGAAGTCGGTCCAGTGGCCGGTCGGGCTGGGAGGCAAGGGGAACGAAGGGGTCGCCGGAACGGTGAAGCAGACCCCGGGCACCATCGGCTACGTGGAGCTGGCCTACGCCAAGCAGAACCGCCTCCCGGTGGCCCACATCAGGAATGCCGCCGGCACGTACGTGGAGCCGACCATCGAGAGCATCACGGCCGCCGCCGAGGGAGCGATGTCGCGGCTGGGACCCGACTCCGACTATCGCATCTCGATCGTGAATGCCGCCGGCGCGAACGCCTATCCGATTTCCTCGTTCACCTGGCTCCTCGTGTACGAGCAGCAGACGGACGCCACCAAGGGGCAGAAGCTGGTCGACTTCATGAAGTGGATGTACGCTGACGGGCAGCAGAGCGCGGCATCGCTGGATTACGCTCCGCTCCCGGCGACCCTCGCCTCGCAGCTGGCGACCCGCGTCGGCACGATCCGGGTCGGCGCCACCCAGTGAGCCAGCCGCTGCAGGACGCCGCGTCGAGGGCCGCCCCGCACGGGGCGGTCCGTGCCGCGGGGGATGACGGGATCGTCGGGGCGTCCGTCGGCGATCGCGTGTACCGGGTGATCACGACCGCATTCGCCTGGGCGGTGCCACTCCTCCTCGGCCTCATCGCCCTGGAGGTCGTGCTGGCCGCCTGGCCCGCGCTCCGCACGTTCGGCGTCGGCTTCCTCACCTCGAGCGATTGGGACGAGGTGCGCGGCGTCTTCGGGGCGGCGCCGATGATCTACGGGACCGTCGTTTCCTCGGTCCTCGCCCTCGTGCTCGCCACGCCGCTCGCGTTAGGCGTGGCCATCTTCCTCTCCGAGTTCGCCCCGGCCTGGCTGCGGCAGCCGGTCGCCTTCCTGGTCGACCTGCTCGCGGCGATTCCCAGCGTCGTCTATGGCCTGTGGGGGATCTTCGTCCTCCTCCCGGTCCTGCGCGGCACGGTGATGCCCTTCCTCGCCGACACGCTGGGGCTCGGGAACACCGCGTTCTTCAGCGGGCCGGCCTACGGGCCGTCGATGCTGGCGGCGGCGGTGATCCTCGCGATCATGATCCTCCCGTACATCTCAGCGGTGTCGCGCGAGGTGCTGTCGGCGGTCCCGCGTTCGCAGCGCGAGGCGGCGCTGGCGCTCGGGGCCACCAAGTGGGAGATGATCCGCGACGCGGTGGTCCCCTACGCCAGGTCGGGGATCGTGGGCGGGATCGTCCTCGGCCTCGGGCGCGCGTTAGGCGAGACGATGGCGGTCACGATGCTCATCGGCAACCGCCACGAGATCTCGTCGTCGCTCTTCGCCCCCGGATACACCTTGGCCTCGGTCATCGCCAACGAATTCGCGGAAGCGACGAGCGCGCTGCACACGTCGGCGCTGATGGCGTGCGGCGCGGTGCTCCTGGCGGTGACCCTGGTGGTGAACATGATCGCCCGCTGGCTCGTCTGGCAGGTCGCGCGGGAGGGGCGATGAGCACGACGGCCCAGCCACGCGTCGCGCGTCCCTCGGGCATCCAGCGGGCGGCCGCCCAGCGCACCGCCCGCTCGCTGGGGCGGCGGCGCGTCGTCAACGCGCTCATGCTCGGCGTCATGTATCTCGCCGCCATCGCGGCCGTCCTTCCGCTGATTTTCATCCTGTGGCACCTGGCGCGCGAGGGGGCCTCGTCGATCTCGCTTGACTTCTTCACCAGGATGCCGAAGCCAGTGGGCGAGGCGGGGGGCGGGATGGGGAACGCGATCGCCGGGACGCTCCTCCTGCTCGCGATCGCCTCGGTCATCGGGCTCCCGATCGGGATCGGGGCCGGGCTCTACCTCGCCGAGCAGCGGACGTCGCGCCTGGCGACGACAGTGCGCTTCCTCTCCGACGTGCTGAACGGCCTCCCGTCCATCGTGATGGGGATCTTCGCCTGGCAGTTCCTGGTCCGCCCCATCGGGCACTTCTCGGCGGCGGCCGGCGGAATTGCGTTAGGCGCGATGATGATCCCCCTCGTCACGCGGACCACCGAAGAGATGATCCGGCTCGTCCCGGTGTCGCTGCGCGAGGCGGCGCTCGCGCTCGGGTACACCCGGTGGCGCACCTCGCTCAGCGTGGTGCTGCGCACGGCGCTCCCCGGGATCGTCACCGGGGCGCTGGTGGCGGTGGCCCGCATCGCCGGCGAGACGGCGCCGCTCCTGTTCACCGCGTTCGGCAACCAGTTCTGGTCGCTGGCGCTCGACCAGCCGGTGTCGGCGCTCCCGCTGCAGATCTTCAACTACGCCATCTCCCCGTACGACGAGTGGCATCGCCTGGCCTGGGCCGGCGCCCTCGTCCTCATCGGGATCGTCCTCGTCATCTCGCTCATCTCTCGCTTTGTTACCCGTTCACGTTTCGGAGGGGGCGGTGACTGACCTCGACTTCATGAGCCCTCGCCCCACGCCTCCGCGCACGATCGTCCCCGCCGCGACGCCGGCAGTGTCGCCTCCCGTGCCGACGACCGCGGTGCCCGCCGACCGGCCGTCGGCGGCGACGACGGCCGTAAATGCTGCGGGAACCGTTCCTGCAACCCTCTCTGGACGCGTCGTGGAAGCCGCGGCGCCAGCGGTCGCGGCGGAGCGCATCGCGGTCCACAACCTCGACGCGTACTACGGCGCCACGCGCAGCGTGCGCGGGGTCGACATCGCCTTCCACGAGGGGACGGTGACGGCGATCATCGGGCCGTCGGGGTGCGGGAAGTCGACGCTGCTCCGCTGCCTCAACCGCATGCACGAGACCGTGCCCGGGGCGCGCACGGAAGGCGAAGTACTCCTCGACGGGCATGACATCTATGCGCGGGGGACCAACCCCATCCAGGTGCGCCGGCGCGTTGGGATGGTCTTCCAGCGCCCCACCCCCTTCCCCACCATGTCGATCCGCGACAACGTCGCGGCCGGCTTCAAGGGATTGGGGGGCGAGGCGCCCGCGCGGCGCGAACTCGACGAGATCGTCGAGCGTTCGTTGCGCGGGGCCGCCCTGTGGGACGAGGTGAAGGACCGACTCAAGGACTCGGCCATTGGCCTCTCGGGCGGGCAGCAGCAGCGCCTGTGCATCGCCCGCGCCCTCGCTACCGGCCCGAGTGTCCTCCTGCTGGACGAACCGACCGCCTCGCTCGACCCCATCAGCACGCAGCGGGTGGAGGAACTCGTGTACGACCTGCGCGGTACGGTGACGGTGGTGATCGTGACCCACAACATGCAGCAGGCCGCCCGCGTCTCGAACCGCACCGCGTTCATGCTGTCGGGCGAGCTGGTGGAGGTCGCGCCGACCAGCGAGCTGTTCACCACCCCGAAGGACCCCCGCACCGAAGCCTACATCACCGGAAGGTTCGGATGACCGCCGAGACGATCGACACCCCCGCCTCCCGTCTCCCGTCTCCCGACTCCACGGGCACCATCGAGGCCAGGCGCTTCTCCTTCTGGTACGGCGAGAAGCAGGCGCTGCACTCCATCGACCTCACGATGCCGGCGCGCTCGGTCACCGCGTTCATCGGCCCGTCGGGGTGCGGGAAGTCGACCTTCCTGCGTTCCATCAACCGGATGAACGCCCTCATCCCCGGGACGCGGCACGAGGGGTCGATCCACCTGGACGGCGAGGAGCTGTACGGGCGCGCGATGGACGTGGTGCAGCTGCGCCAGCGTGTGGGGATGGTGTTCCAGCGCTGGAACCCCTTTCCCAAGTCGATCTACGACAACGTGGCGTACGGCCCGCGCATCAACGGGACCGGGCGGCGGAGCGAGCTCGATGACCTCGTGGAGTCGGCGCTCCGCCGCGCCGCGCTCTGGGACGAGGTGAAGGACCGCCTCAAGCAGAGCGCCCTCGGGCTCTCGGGGGGGCAGCAGCAGCGGCTGTGCATCGCCCGGGCGCTGGCCAACCAGCCCGAGGTGCTCCTCCTGGACGAGCCGGCGTCGGCGCTGGACCCCATCGCGACGCAGAAGATCGAGGAGCTCCTGTACGAGCTCAAGTCGGAATTGACCATCGTCATCGTGACCCACAACCTGCAGCAGGCCGCCCGCGTGTCGGACCAGACGGCATTCTTCTATCTCGGACGTCTTGTCGAGGTGGACGCGACGGAGCGTATTTTCACCAGCCCGCGCCAGGAGCGCACCGAGGCGTACATCACGGGGAGGTTCGGATGAGTCCCGCCGAGACGGCCAGCGGATTCCGCCATTTCCACGAGCAGCTGGCGACGCTCAAGCAGCGCCTGCTCGACATGTCGGCGCGCGCCGAGGAGCTGGTGGACCTCTCGGTCGACGCCCTGCTGACGCAGGACCGGGAGAAGGCAGAGGTCGTGATCGAGGGTGACCGCGAGATCGACCTGCTCGAGAACGAGGTGGAGTCGCTGGCGGTGCAGCTGCTGGCCCTGCAGCAGCCGATGGCGCGCGACCTGCGCTTCATCATCAGCGCCATCAAGGTGTCGAGCGACCTCGAGCGGGTGGGCGACCATGCGGTGAACATCGCCCAGTCGGCCTTGCGCCTGATCGCGCTCCGCTCGCCCATCATCCTCAATCCCGAGATCGAGGACATGGCGCGGCGCGCGCGCCGGATGCTGGGCGAGGCGCTGGACGCATTCATCCGCGGCGACGGGATGCTGGGACGCGAGGTGTGCAAGGCGGACGACGCGGTCGATGCGCTGCACAACTCGCTCTTCCGCATCCTGCTCACGCACATGATGGCCGACGCCCGGACGATCAACCCGTCGCTGGAGCTCCTTCTCGTCAGCCGCAACCTCGAGCGGGTCGCCGACCTGGCCACCAACATCGGCGAGGACGCGGTGTACCTGGCGGAGGGGAAGCAGATCAAGCACCACGCCGAAGCCGGCGAGCGGGCGCCGGCGGCCGCGTCCTGACCGATGAGCGCTCCCGTCCGTCCGCGCGTCCTCCCGCTCCGCGCCGCGGCGCCGCAACCCGGCGAGGGGGTGCGGCTGGCGGCGATCGACGTCGGGAGCAATTCCATCCGGCAGATCATCGCCGACGTCTCGCCCGAGGGACGCATCCGCGTCCTCGACGAGATGAAGGCGGCGCCGCGCCTGGGGACGGGACTCGACCGGGCCGGCCGGCTCGGCGAGGACGCCATGGGGCACGCCCTCGAGGCGCTGCAGCGCATGGCGACGCTCGCGCGCCAGTACGGCGTGGCCAAGGTGGAAGCGGTCGCCACCAGCGCCGTCCGTGACGCCGCGAACGGCCGGACCTTCCTCGACCTCGTCCGGCGCGAGACCGGGCTGCGCATCCGCCTCCTGCACGGCGAGGAGGAGGCGCGCCTGGCGTACCGCTCGGCCCTCGCCCACTTCGACCTGGCGCGGGGGCGTTCGGTCGTGATGGACGTGGGCGGGGGGTCCCTCGAGCTGGCGATGGCCGCCGACGGGCTGGTGGAGCGTCTCGTCTCCCTCCCGTTCGGGGCCATCCGCATGACGGAGCAGTACCTCGGGCTGGCCCCCAGCCGCAAGGACGTGCGCACGCTTCGGCAGGCCGTGCGCGACGAGATCCGCAAGGCGCTCCCGCTGCGCGACTGGCGAGGGGCGCAGCTGATCTGCTCCGGGGGGACCTTCACCAACCTGGCGGGGATCTTCCTGTACCGGCAGGGATCGCCCAGCGCGGCCGGACGCGTGCACGGGACACGCGTCCCGCGCGAGGAGCTGGAGCACATCATCGACCTCCTGCGGGCGTGCTCGCCCGAGGAGCGGGCGCATGTCCGCGGGCTCAACGTCGAGCGATCGGACATCATCCTGGCCGGCCTGGTGGTGGCGGCCGAGGTGATGGCGCGCATCGAGTCCCGCGAGCTGCAAGTCTCCGCCTACGGCATCCGCGAGGGGCTCCTGCTGGAGAGCGCCCACGTCCCCACCATTCCCGCCGACCGGGGCGAGGCGCGCGAGCGCTCGGTGCGCACGTTCGCCGAGCGATGCCACTACGAGGCGCCGCACGCGCAACACGTCCGGCAGCTGGCGTTGCAGCTGTTCGACGCCGTGGGCGCGCGGCTGGGGTGCGGCGCCGGCGACCGGCAGACGCTGGCCGACGCCGCCCTGCTGCACGACGTGGGCTACCACATCAACTACGACAAGCACCACAAGCACTCGTACCACCTCATCCTGCACGCCGATCTCCTGGGGATGTCACCGGTGGAGCAGGTGGTGGTGGCGAACGTCGCCCGGTATCACCGCGGGGCCGCGCCCCGGCGGAAGCACCCCACCTTCGGGCGGCTGGACCGCGCCACGCGCGACCGCATCGCGCGCCTGTCGGCGATCCTGCGGGTGGCGGACGGCTTCGACCGCGGGCACGTGGGCGCGGTGCAACGGGTGAAGGTCCGGTGGACCGACCGTGCGTTGCGCCTCACCGCCGTCCCCGACCCTCGCGCGCGCGTCCTGCGGCTGGAGCTCTGGGGGGCGAGCCGGAAGTCGGCCCTCCTCTCCGAGCTGGCCGGGACCCCGGTGGAGATCGTGTCCCCCGACGGTTCCGTGGTCGAGGCGCGGGACGGCGACGACGGCGAGTGACGCGCGTGCCCCGCGCGCCCCGGGTGCCCCGTGCCCTCCCCGGGGCACCCGGAGCGCCGCGGCCAGGCGCCTAACGCCTGGTGGCCCGCTTTCCCTTGGGGCGAGCGCCCAACGCCGCGTGGCCGTTGCCGTCCGCGTCCAGCGCGGGAGGCGGGGGGACGAGGGCGCGGATCTCGGCCGTCGTGTAGCGCGACTCGGCGCGATCGAGCCCCCACGGGTCACGCAGCAGCTTGCGATGCGTCGCCAGCTCGTCGGCCTCGCCCGGCGCGCTCTGCACGTAGCGCCCGTCGGGATGCAGCTCCCAGGCCTGGCGGTTGTCGGCCAGCCACGTCTCGATCAGGCTGAACATCCGCTGCCGCATCACCGGATCCTCGACCGGGACCACGACCTCCACCCGCCGCTCCAGGTTGCGCGGCATCCAGTCGGCCGACCCCACGTAGTACTCCTCGGCCCCGCCATTGGCGAAGTAGAAGAGCCGCGAGTGCTCGAGGAAGCGCCCGACGATGCTGCGCACGCGGATCCGCTCGCTCACCCCCGGCAGCTGCGGGCGCAAACAGCAGATGCCGCGCACGATCAGGTCGATCTCGACGCCGGCGTCCGATGCGTCGTAGAGCGCCGCGATTATGTCGGGTGACACGAGGGCGTTGATCTTGGCGACGATGCGCGCGCGGCGGCCGGCGCGGGCGTGGGCGGCCTCGCGCCCGATGAGGTCGAGGAAACGCGCCTTCATGTTCGCCGGCGCCACCAGGAGCTTGCGATACTCGCGCTGGCGCGAGAAGCCGGTGAGGAGGTTGAACACCTCGCTGATGTCGGCGCCGATGTCGGGGTTGCAGGTGAAGAAGCCGAAGTCCGTGTAGACGCGCGCCGTCCGGGAGTTGTAGTTCCCCGTCCCGATGTGCACGTAGCGGCGAATGCCGTCGGCCTCGCGGCGCACGACGAGGGCGACCTTCGCGTGCGTCTTGAGCCCCGACAGCCCGTACGCCACGTGGACGCCGAAGTCCTCCAGCGTGCGCGCCCACGAGATGTTGTTGGCCTCGTCGCCGCGCGCCCGCAGCTCCACCAGCACCGCGACCTGCTTGCCCCGCTGTGCCGCGTCGGTCAGCGTGCGCACGATGGTGCTGTCGCCCGACGTGCGGTACAGCGTGGTCTTGATGGCCAGGACGTGCTCGTCCTGCGCCGCCGCCTCGAAGAACCGCTCCACCGAGGTCGCAAACGACTCGAACGGGTGGTGCACGAGCACGTCGCGCTCGCGGATGACGTCGAAGATCGGGCGCGCCGTGTCGCGCAGCTCCGGCGGCGTGAGCGGGGTGAACGGCGGGTCGCGCAACTCGGGAACGTCGAGCGAGGCCAGCGACAGCAGGTCGCCCAGTTCGAGGAGCGGACCCGGCTCGTGCACTTCCCGGTCGGTGAGCGGGAGGACCTCGGGATCGCTCACCTCGCGCAGCTCGTCGAGGAGCAGCTGGCGGATGTGCGGCGGCATCCCGCTCTGCACCTCGAGGCGCACCACCTCGCCGAACCGTCGCGCGAAGACCTGCTCCTCGATGGTCGCCAGGAGATCCTCGGGCTCGTCGGCCGCGGGGACGTCGAGGTCGGAGTAGCGCGTGATCTTGAAGACGTGCCACCCCAGGATCTCCATCCCGGGGAAGAGCGTCCCCAGCTGGGCGCCGATCAGGCGCTCCAGGGGGACGAAGTGATTGGGACGCCCGATGGGAATCCAGCGCGGGAGGCTGCGCGGCACCTTGAGCCGGGCAAAGTGCTCCCCCCCGCGCGCCGGGTCGCGCAACTCCACCGCCAGCGAGATGGACAGGTTGGAGATGTACGGAAAGGGGTGCCCGGGGTCGACCGCGAGCGGCGTGAGCACGGGAAAGACCTCGCGCTCGAAGAAGCCATTGAGCGCCACCGACTCGTCAGGCGTGAGCTCGTGCATCTCGACGAGGCGGATCCCCCGGCGCTCGAGCTCCGGCAGGAGCACCTGATGGAAGCACGCGTGCTGCCGGGCCACGAGCTCGCGCACCTTGCCGTCGATGGCCTCCAGCTGCGCGGCCGGCGACATCCCGTCGGGCGGCGCCTGCTGCACCCCGGCCGCGACCTGGCGCCGGAGCCCTGCCACCCGCACCTGGTAGAACTCGTCCAGGTTGGTGCTGAAGATGGCCAGAAACTTGAGGCGCTCGAGCAGCGGGGTGCGCTCGTCGACCGCCTCGTGCAGCACGCGCGCGTTGAACTCGAGCCAGGAGAGCTCGCGGTTCAGGAAGAGGCCGGGCGCGACGGCGTGTTCGATCATGAAGGCGGGGGCTGCGGCCGCGCGGTCATCGCGCGAAGGGTTCCGTCGTTCAAGCTAACGACGGAACAGCGACCGGCGTGTCACAAAGGTGCCACGCCGGCCGAGGGCGCGTCCAGCCGGGAAGGGCGCGCCCAAGCGCCGGAGTGGTCGCCCGCGAGGCGCCGGGGCGCCCCGAGGGTTCCCCGCGCCGCGCGACCGTCGCGGACTACAGCGGATGCACCCGCTCGAGGAGCACGAGGCACAGCGCCGATATCGCCGCCGCCGCCGGAATGGTCATGATCCACGCCCACACGATGCGGCCGGCGATCCCCCAGCGCACCGCGCTCAGGCGCGAGGTCGCCCCCACCCCCATGATCGCCCCGGTGATGGTGTGCGTGGTGCTCACCGGAATGCCGAACATCGTGGCCAGGAGGATGGTGAACGCGCCCGCCGTCTCCGCCGCGCTCCCCCCCACCGGGCGAAGCCTGGTGATGCGACTCCCCATCGTGGGGACGATCCGCCACCCCCCAAAGAGCGTCCCCAGCGCGATGGCGCTGTAGGCCCCCATCTCCACCCACAGGGGGACGTGGTCGCCGTCGGGGAGGTACAGGTGCCGCAGCCACCCGGTCTCGCCGGCGAAGGCCGCGCTGCTCGAGACGAGGAGCCCCACGATGATTCCCATGGTCTTCTGCGCATCGTTGGCCCCGTGCGACAGCGAGAACAGGGCGGCGCTCCCCAATTGCACCTTGCGGAAGATCGAGTCCACCCGACGCGGCGAGACGTTCCGGAAGGTCCAGTAGATCGCCGTCATCAGCAGGAACCCCGACACCATCCCGATGATCGGCGACAGGAAGATGAAGATGACCGTCTTGGTCCACCCGGCGACGATGATCGCCCCGGACCCCGCCTTGGCCGTCGCCGCCCCGGCGTAGCCGCCCAGGAGGGCGTGCGACGAGCTGCTCGGCAGCCCGAACCACCAGGTGATCAGGTTCCAGACGATCGCCCCCAGCAACCCGCCGAGGATCACGTTCGGCGTGACGACCGAGATGTCGATCATCCCCTTCCCGATCGTCTTGGCCACCGCCGTCCCCACCGTGAAGGCAGCCACGAAGTTGAAGAACGCGGCCCAGACGACGGCCGTCAGCGGACTCAGGACGCGCGTCCCGACGATCGTGGCGATCGAGTTGGCCGAGTCGTGGAAGCCGTTGATGAAGTCGAAAACGAACGCGATCGCGATGATCGCGACGATGTAGGTGACCACGGCCTACGAATTCTTGAGGGAGATGCTCTCGAGCACGATCGCCACCGTCTGGCACCGGTCCAGCGTCTCCTCGATCGTGTCGTAGATCTCCTTCCACTTCATGACGTCGAGCGGGTCGGGGCGCCCCTTGAACAGCTCCCCCATCGCATTGTGGTAGATGGTGTCGCCCTCGGCCTCCAGCCGCTTCACCTCGCGCGTGCTCACCGCCACCGCGCGCGGATTCTTGATCTCCACGACCGCCTTCTCGATCTGGCGCACCGACTCGACCACGAGCTCGCACAGCTTGCGCGCCGGCTCCCGCGTCTCGGTCAGGTGGAACATGCGCGCCCGTCGCGCCGTTCCGTCGATCAGGTCGACGACGTTGTCCAGCTCCTGCGTCAGGCGGTGGATGTCCTCGCGGTCGAGCGGCGTGATGAAGCTCTTGTCGAGGCGGGTGCTGACCTCGTAGGCGATATGGTCGGCCTCGTGCTCCACGTCCTTGATGGCCGCCACGAGCTCGTCGACACGCTCGGGCTGGGTGAACAGGTCGCGGAGGAGCGCCGCGGAAGTGATGAGCTTGGAAGAGAGCTCGTTGAAGAGGTCGAAGAACCCCTCGTCACGGGGAATCAGGCGGAATGCCACGGGAGATCTGTTGCTGGTGACGACACCGTGCGGATGGTCCCCCCATCCGCCATGGCCCGGGTCGTTACGAAGTCCTGCTGCGGCCGTGACAAAAAACTACCCGCCGGTGGATGGCGGCGGCAGGAGCGACTTCGGTCGACGGGGGCGGACATTACCCGACATCGCCGCGGGACCCGACGCCCCCGTCCCCGAGGCGGCGCGGCGCTCAGTAGAGGGCGGGGGCGCCACCGCCCTGCGCACACGTCACGCACCCGGTGGAGTGCTGCGAGGCCAGGGAGAGGAGGTCGTTCAGCGGCAGCGGTCCCTGCCCGAGACACTTGGCCATCGAGACCCCGCTCGACGTCCCGATACGGGTGGCACCGTTCACGATCATCTTCAGCGCGGCCTCGCAGTCGCGTACCCCGCCCGACGCCTTCACCCCCATGCTGTCCCCGACCACGAGGCGCATCAGCGCCACCGCCTCGGCGCTCGCCCCGCCAGCGGCGTGAAAGCCGGTCGAGGTCTTCACGTACTGGGCCCGCATCTCCTTCGCGATCGCGCACGCCTTTATGATCTCGACGGGCGACAGCGCGGCCGATTCGATGATCACCTTCACAAGCGTCCCCGCCGCCCCCTCCACCACCGCGGCGATGTCATCGGCGACGTGGTTCCAGTCGCCGCTCTTGAGCGGCCCGAGGGCGACGACCATGTCGAGCTCGGTCGCGCCATGCGCCACCGCCTGCGCCGCCTCGTAGCGCTTGACCTCCGGCGTGTTCGCCCCCAGCGGGAAGCCGATCACCGTCGCCACCTGCACCGATGTCCCCCCGAGGCGATTGGCGGCGCGGCGCACCCACACCGGGTTGACGCAGACGGCGGCGAACCGGTGCTCCTTGGCCTCGTCGCAGAGCTTGTCGATCTCCCGCGAGGTCGCCTCGGCCTTGAGGAGGGTGTGGTCGATGAAGTCGGCGATGCGTGCGTTCTCGCGCACGAAGGTGACCCCCGGCGGGGGGCCGACCGGTGCCGCAGGACGCGATGCTGCGGAAACGATTCGGTCGGCGATGGAGTGGTGGGGGGTGGAGGAGGGTGATGCGCTATCGTGCTTCGCGGGGGGGGCCCCCCGCGGCGAAGCGCCCCTCGCCGAATCCCCCATCGCCAGTTCCCGCGCGATCTCCCGCGCCAACTCCTGTAGCCTGTCTGTCACCGTCCCTCCTCCGGGACCTCGCCATCTGCCAGATCGACCCGCTCCACCACGCCCACCACCACGGCCTGCGCGGGGATGCGCGCACTCCCGGAGAGCGCACGCGCCGCCCCCCCCTCCTGCACCACCAGTACCCGCTCCCCCACCCCGACCCCAATCACGTCGAGGGCGATCACCTCGCCCCCCTCCTCAGCCCCCTCCGCCGTGAGACGGCGGACCAGGAGGAGCTTCCGCCCCCCCAGCTCGCCATGCCGATGGGTCGCCACCACGTCGCCAACCACGCGGGCCAGGAACACCGCTCCCCCTTATCGTCCCGACAGCGCGCTACGCATCGAGCGTCCGCTCCTGTCCCAGGTTGCACCAGTCCACCTTGGCGACGATCCCGGCGTCGACCGCCGCGAACGGCTCGTCGAGCGTCATCGCCGCCTCGCGCGAGGTGATGTAGACCACCACCTCACCCGGTCCGGCTCCGATGCGGTCCACCGCCACGAGCGCTCTCCCCGCCGCTTCACCGGACGCGGAGATCGGCTGGATCCACTGCAGCGGAATCGCCGCCAGCGTCTCCTGCTTCACGGTCGATACGAGGCGTCCGAGGACGCGCGCGAGATGCATGCGGCAAAGGTGGGGGCGACCGACGCCTCGGGGTAGTGGGGTGAGCCCATCACCCCCAGGTGCCGCGCGCGTCGGCCACCGCACGCCGACGTCGCACCAGCTCGCGGTCCTCGAACAGCCGAATCAGGACCACCCCCGCCACGAAGCCCCCCACGTGCGCCCAGACCGCCACTCCCCCCGACACCTCCCGCCTTAGCGACATCAGCTGCGGGAGTCCGCTCAGGACCTGCAGCCCGAACCACCAGATCAGGACGATCCACGCCCGCATGTGGGTGATCCACGGGTACAGGAAGATCGGGATCAGCATCTTCACGCGCACGTTCGGATAGAGCAGGAGGTACGCCCCCATGATCCCCGAGATGGCCCCCGACGCCCCAACCGTCGGGATCGGGGAGGTCGGGTCGAGGAGGATGTGGGATCCCGCGGCAGCCAGCCCGCACAGCAGGTAGAACGCCAGGAAGCGCAGGTGCCCCATGCTGTCCTCGACGTTGTTCCCGAAGACCCAGAGGTAGAGCGAATTGCCCAGCAGGTGGATCCAGCTCCCGTGCAGGAACATCGAGGTGACGGGGGTGAGGACGTTGATCGGGTAGTCGTCCACGATGCACGCCATCCCCGGGCCGATGGGGATCCCCGACCCCAACGGGGCGCGGTGGGTCAGCTCGCCCGGTACCATCCCGAGATTGCAGACCGTCGCGGCCAGGGTCGCCGAGTCGAGCCCCGCCCCCTGCACCAGCACCCACGTGGCCAGGATCGCCCCGAGGATGACGTAGGTCATGTAGGGCGTGTGGAGCGTCGGGTTCTCGTCGCTGAGCGGGATCATGGCTGCGGAGTGATGGGAGCGCCCGGACGCTCGCGCCCCCGATCGGAATGCGCAAGAACCGACAGTCGCCGTGCTGTTCCGTCAGGGTTCTCTGCCAAAGTGACGCCGTTCTGCGGTCCCGGAATTGCCCTGAGGCAGGAGGGAGCATCAGCGCCCGGTCCATCTACTCATTCGGAATCCATCATGGCAGACAAGGTTATTGGCATCGACCTGGGGACCACCAACTCGGTCGTCGCGGTCATGGAAGGGGGCGACCCGGTCGTGATCCCCAACTCGGAGGGTGGGCGTACCACCCCCTCGGTGGTCGGCTTCACGAAGGACGGCGAGCGCCTCGTTGGCCAGATCGCCAAGCGTCAGGCCGTCACCAATCCCAAGAACACCGTCTTCTCGATCAAGCGCTTCATGGGGCGCAAGGCGAGCGAAGTGACCGAGGAGTCGAAGCGGGTGCCGTACGCGGTCCAATCGGGCCCCAACGACCTCGCGGCCGTGGAAGTGGGGGGCAAGCGCTTCACCCCACCCGAGATCTCGGCGATGATCCTGCAGAAGATGAAGCAGACCGCCGAAGACTACCTGGGGCAGACGGTCACCAAGGCCGTCGTCACCGTCCCGGCCTACTTCAACGACTCGCAGCGCCAGGCCACCAAGGACGCGGGGAAGATCGCGGGGCTCGACGTCCTGCGCATCATCAACGAGCCCACCGCGGCGGCGCTCGCCTACGGCCTCGACAAGAAGAAGGACGAGAAGGTGGCCGTCTTCGACCTCGGCGGCGGGACGTACGACATCTCCGTCCTCGAGCTCTACGACGTCGAGGGGACGCGCCAGTTCGAGGTGAAGTCCACCAACGGCGACACGCACCTGGGGGGCGACGACTTCGACCAGCGCGTCATCGACTGGCTCGTGACGGAGTTCAAGCGCGACCAGGGGATCGACCTGTCCAAGGATCCCATGGCGCTCCAGCGCCTCAAGGAAGCGGCCGAGAAGGCGAAGTGCGAGCTGTCGTCGACCATGTCGACCGACATCAACCTCCCCTTCATCACCGCCGACCAGTCGGGGCCCAAGCACCTCAACTACCAGCTGACGCGCGCCAAGTTCGAGCAGCTGGTGGATGACCTCATCCAGCGGACGCTCGAGCCGATGAAGAAGGCGCTCACCGACGCCGGGCTCAAGCCGTCGGAGATCGACGAGGTCCTGCTCGTCGGCGGCTCGACGCGCATCCCGAAGATCCAGGCCGCGGTGAAGGACTTCTTCGGCAAGGAGCCCAACAAGGGGGTCAACCCGGACGAGGTCGTGGCCATCGGCGCCGCCGTCCAGGGCGCCGTCCTCACCGGCGAGCAGAAGGACGTCCTCCTGCTCGACGTCACCCCGCTCTCGCTCGGCATCGAGACGTTAGGCGGCGTGATGACGGTGCTCATCCCGCGCAACACGACGATCCCGACGCGCAAGACCGACGTCTTCTCCACGGCCGACGACAACCAGACGACGGTCGAGATCCACGTCCTGCAGGGCGAGCGCGAGCTGGCCATCCACAACAAGACGGTCGGAAAGTTCCAGCTCACGGGGATTCCCCCCGCCCCGCGCGGCATGCCGCAGGTCGAGGTCGGCTTCGACATCGACGCCAACGGCATCCTCCACGTCTCGGCCAAGGACAAGGCGACCGGCAAGGAGCAGAAGATCCGCATCGAGGCCTCGAGCGGCATCTCGAAGGACGAGATCGACCGCATGGTGAAGGACGCGGAGAAGAACCAGGCGGAGGACAAGAAGCGCCGCGAGGAGATCGACACGCGGAACCGCCTGGACTCGCTCTCCTACGAGGTGGAGAAGAACTCGAAGGAGTGGGCCGAACGGCTCGCGCCGGAGATGAAGTCGCGCCTGGACGGCGCCGTGGAGCGTGCCCGCAAGGCGCACCGGGGCGACGACATGGCAGAGATCACGGCGGCGCTGGAGGAGCTGTCCACCGCGTACCAGGAGGCCGGCCGCTCGCTCTACGCGCAGCAGCAGGCCGAGGGGGGGGCGGCGGGTGAGCCCGCGGCGGGCGGGGCGGAAGCCGGCACCGGCAAGGCCGAGGACGTCGTCGAGGCCGATTACGAGATCGTCGACGACAGCAAGAAGTCGTAATCGCCCGTTCAGGAAAGGCGCGGCATCATACCACCGCCGCGCCCCCTCGGCGGGCCCAGAAGCACCCGGAGGTCGGGCCCAGTGGAACCGGGTACCGACCTCCGACACTTATTGATAGTGTAGGGGTAGCAACCATCCCGGGCGCGACCGGTGACTAGTGTCGTAGGCCGGCGATGTTCGCGGGCATCCGGCAGCCGATGTCGCGCGTCACGCACCACACCGTCCGGCGTCGTGGCCGCTCACCCCGCGACATCGACCGTCCCCCCCCGCGTCTTCTCGTCTTCTCGTCTTCTCGTCTTCTGCCCCTCTACCATGTCCACTTCGATTGCCTCTCGCCTCAAGCTGGTTGGTGCCGTCGCGATCGCGTTCGCGTGCGGCCTGGTGTTCGCGTCGGGCTTCGATCTCACGCCGTTCGGCTACGCGCAGCAGGCGCGGGGCCTGGTGCGCCCGGCCAGCGACGTCAAGGCATACACGCCGCCGGCCAACGTGGAGTCGCTCAACGCCTCGTTCGTGGGCATCGCCGAGCAGGTGACGCCCGCCGTGGTCTCCATCGAGGCCGAGCGGAGCGAGCCCCGGCGTGTCCAGCGGAGCCCGCAGCGGCGCCAGGCGCCGCCGGGGCTCGAGGACTTCTTCCAGCAGTTCGATCCGCGACAGCAGGAGCCCATGCAGTCCAGCGGATCGGGCTTCATCGTGTCGGCGGACGGCTACATCCTGACCAACAACCACGTGGTGGCCAACTTCGACCGCCTCCGCGTGCGGCTGACGGACAACCGCGAGTTCAAGGCGCGCCTCATCGGGCGTGACTCGACGACCGACGTGGCGGTGATCAAGATCGACGGCGCCTCCGGCCTCCCGGTCGCCGCGTTAGGCAGCGACGACCAGACGCGCGTCGGCGAGTGGGTGCTGGCCATCGGCAACCCGCTGGGCCTGGAGCACACCGTGACCGCGGGGATCATCAGCGCCAAGGGGCGCGGCACCTCGGACATCGACGTCCTCCGCAACCAGTACGCCATCTCCGACTTCATCCAGACCGACGCCGCGATCAACCCCGGCAACTCCGGCGGCCCGCTGGTCAACATCCGCGGCGAGGTGGTCGGGATCAACAGCGCCATCGCCACGCGCACCGGCTACTACCAGGGGTACGGCTTCGCCATTCCGATCTCGCTGGCGCGCGACGTGATGAACGACCTCATCAAGCACGGGCGCATTCGCCGCGCGGTCATCGGCGTGAGCATCAGTGAGGTGACGGCGGCCGTGGCGGCCGCGGCCAAGCTCCCCGAAGTGTCGGGGGTGCTGGTCGGCGGCTATACCTCGGACGACTCGCCCGCCCGCAAGGCGGGGCTGCAGGAGGGCGACATCATCCTCAAGGCCGACGGCAAGCCGGCCGCCCGCGTGGGGGCGCTGCAGCGCATCATCCGCTCGCACGAGCCGGGTGAGGTGGTGGAGCTCGAGGTCTTCCGCTATGGCCAGCGCAAGACGTTCAAGGTCAAGCTGGCCGAGGCGCCGAGCGAGCCGACGCAGCTCGCGAGCGCCGACCGGGGCGATGACGACTCGGCCCCGTCCCGCGGCGGGACGAACGCGAGCAAGCTCGGGATCACGGTGGAGCCCGTCTCGGCGGAGTTCGCACGCCAGGCACGGGTCCCCGAGGAGCGTCGCGGGCTCCGCGTCGTCGACGTCGACCCGCAGGGGACCGCCCGACAGCAGTTCGTCCCCAATGGAATCGACATCATCGTCGAGGTGATCTACCCCGCCCCGCGCAGGGCCATCCGGACGACCGACGACCTGCAGGGCGTCCTGTCCAAGGTGCGCGACGGGGAGTACGTGAGCCTGCTGGTGTACAACGCCCAGACGCAGAGCACGCGGGTCGTGAGCCTGAAGGTGGGGGCGGAGTAGGTCTCGGCAGGGCGTGGGGGCGGCAGCGAGCGAGGCCCGATGCACCGGCGTGCATCGGGCCTCGTGCTGTCGCCCTCCTCCCCCCACCGTTAGCTTCTCGCCGGCTTCCCCGCTGTCGGGGAGGGATGGTGGATGGCGTGTCGCGGGAGTGGCGGAATTGGTAGACGCACTGGACTTAGGATCCAGTGGGGAAACCCGTCCGGGTTCGAGTCCCGGCTCTCGCATCGTCTCGAAGGCCCTCAGGGTATTGGAACGTCGGAGGAGTGCGTGCGTCGAATTGCGCCGGTTGTCGTCCTTGGCCTCAGCGTCGTGACGGGCTGCTACCGCTATGTCGCGACCCCCCTCACGTCGCTGAGCCCGGGCGCGCACGTCGCCGTGGAGGTCACGACCCGCGGCGCCGTGAGCCTGGAGCCGCGCCTGGGGCGAAACGTGAGCCAGGTTGAGGGGACGGTGACCTCGTCCGACGCCACGGGGGTGACGCTGGCCCTCCTCTCCGTGCGCCGGCGCGGCGAGGTGCAGCCCTCGACCTGGGAAGGCGAATCCTTGCACCTGACTGGTGACGACATCGAGCAGCTGCGCTCGCGACAGCTCTCGCGTGGACGGACGATCGTCGCGTCGACCGCGCTCGGTGCAGCGGCGGTGAGCATCATCGTCGCGATTGCCCGCTCGACGGGACAGGCGAGCACCGGAACCGGCCCGCGCCCGACGCCGAACCCCTAGCGCTGCGCGCGCCCGACATGAGGAGAGGGGGTGACCCGGCAGGCGGGCCACCCCCTCTCTTCATCTCATGGTGCCGTTCAGGTCACTGGCACACGGGCGTTCCGGTGATCTCCCGGTTGGCCTCGCGCTCGAGGAGCGGGATGGGGAGGAGGCACCCCGGCTTGCGCACCGCCACCGAGGTGGAAACCCAGCGCGGGTCCTTGATGCCGAAGCGGTACATGTCGTTCAGGCGCCGCCCCTGGAAGATGAGCTGGACGCGCCGTTCCCACTGCAACAGCTGCAACCTGGTGGGGCCCGTTCCCGTGTACGGCACCTTGCCGTCCAGGGCCCGGAGCGCGTTGATGTTGGTGTCGAAGGCCGCGTTGTTCCCCTGCGCCAGCGCCGCCTCGGCGAGGATGAGGTACATCTCGCGCTTCGAGACGACGGTCATGGGCGGGTGATTGATGTCGTCGGCGAAGATGAAGCGACCGAGCTGCTTCACCGCCGCGGCATCGAGCTGCCCGGTGACCGGGTCCTTGGCGATGATGGCCGTCGGCTTCTTGTTCGTGAGGTTGATCGTCACGAACGCGGCCGTGTCGGGGGTGTGCTCCACCCGCGAGTTCATCTCGAACCCGACGCCGCCCGACGCGTCGTCGCCGGAGTTGGAGTTGTCGACCAGGAGGTCGAAGCGGTAGTCGCCCGCCATCGCGGCAATCGCCGCCGCCGCATCGGCGTTGGCGCCGGCGTCGTTGATGAGCGGGTTGGCCGGCGTGGTCCCCGGCGGGTTGAGCTTGAGCCACACGGCGCGGTCGAACTTCACCCGCGCGCGGAGCCCAAGGAGGTCCGCCCGGTTGTCACCGGTGGCGATGGTGGCGCCGGCGTCGAGCCACTTCAGCGCCGAGTCGTACAGCTGCACCATCCCCATCTCGCCGAGGTTCTTCCCCGCCACCGTGCGATCGGAGATCGCGGCGTCGTCGAACATGTTGGCGAGTTCGTCGTAGATGAGCGCGCCCATCATGTACGCCCTCACCAGCAACTGCTGGTCGAGCAGCGTCCCCTCGGCCTTGAACTTGTTGACCTTGGCGATGGCCTGCTCGGACATCCAGCGCGCCCGCATGGCGATCAGGTACGACGCCTGCAGGTACTCGTTGGTGTTGACCTCGATGCCCCCGGTGTCGAGCAGGCGGTAGTCGTCGCGCGACCCCGTCTGGAAGGTCTCGTCCGAGATGATGTTGTAGGCATTGAGGAGCGACGACATCGCGTTGGCGTTGGTGTTGATCGCCCCGTTCACGATGGCGCTGGCCGCCGTCGGCACGTCGAGCGCGCCGGCGGAGACGTTGTTGGGATTGTCGACTTCCAGGATGCTGGTGCAGCCGCCCAGCAGGACGGTGCCCGCCCCCAGCAGGAGCGTCCGCCGAATTCGAGGCGAGACGTCGCGTGCGATGAGCTTGATCATGGGCATCATGCGTATTCGTCTCGGTTAGAAGCCAATGCGGACGGAGAGCCCGAAGCGCCGGGGGAGCGGGAAGCCGAATGCGTCGATGGACTCGACGAAGTTCTCGTCGACCCCCGAGGAGCCACCGCCGCCCGAATAGGTCACTTCCGGGTCCACGCCCTGGTACTTGGTCCAGAGCATGAGGTTGCGTCCGGTGAGCGTCACCGACATTTCGCGCCCGCCGAAGCGTTGTGTCACGCTGGGTGGTGCGGAGTACGTGAGGCTGAGCTCGCGGAAGCGCAGGAAGTCGCCGTCGGAGACCTCGTTGAGTCCCTGGTACGGCGTGAGCGACGCCAGCTCGGTGGCCCAGGTCTTGGCCGCCGCGAGGCGCTGCTGCGCGGTGCTGGCCGGGTTGAGGAGCGTGGCCCGCGTCTTGGCGAAGAGCTCCGAGTTGGTTCCCACCGGCGACGCATTGCGGAAGCCGCAGATGAGGCACCAGTAGGTGTAGTTCCCCCCCTTGTACTCGAAGAGTGTCGACAGGCGCCAGTTGCGCATGAACGAGAGCGTCCCGCCGAACGAGCCGGTGTAGTCGGGGGTGGGCTTGCCCAGGTCGGAATTGAGCCCGTTCTCGGTCATGATGACCGAGCCATTGAACAGCGCCGTGTAGTCGCGCGGCGTCGCGAGGAAGGCGAGCATCTGCGCTTCCGTATCCGGCACGCCGTCCTTGTTGAGGTCGTACGGGAGCGAGCCGGCGGGCACCGTCTTGAGCTTGGCGCCGAAGAACTCGCCCGGGGCATAGCCGGGCTTGATGTAGCCGCGGATACGCGCGTACGACCCGCCGGTCTTGAGCTCGGGCGCCGTACCTAACGAGACGACTTCCTGCTTCAGGAAGGCGACGTTGGCGAAGAGGTCGAGGGAGAGCCCCGGCCGCTGGATGATGAAGCCCTTGACGCCGATCTCGGTGCCATGGGCGTCGAGGACGCCGACGTTGGTCAGCTGGGCGTTGGTGAAGCCGCCGGACGGCGGATACTGCAGGTTGAAGAGCAGGTCGTCGACGCGGCGCTTCCAGTACGTCGCCTCGATGCCGAAGCGGTCGTTGAGGAAGCCGACTTCCGTCCCGCCCTCGATCTCCGTCGCGACCTCGGGCTTGAGATCGGGGTTGCCGAGGTTGTCCGGGCGGAGGCCGGCGCCGGCGGGGCCGGTCTGGGCGGAGAAGGTGGTGAACTTGGCGAAGGCCGAGGGCTGGCGTCCGGACTGTCCCCAGGCGGCGCGCAGGCGCCAGGAGGAGACGGGGCCGAAGCCGTGGCCGACGAAGTCGGTGGGAACGAAGGAGACCGACACCTTCGGGTAGAGGACCCCCGCCGCCGTCTTGCCGAAGGCGCTGGAATAGTCGTAGCGCGCGCCGCCGGTGACGAAGAGGTAGTTCTTGTACCCGACCTGCTCCTGGGCGAAGTAGCCGCCGTTCACCGTCTCGAGGATGCCGTCAGACGCAAACTGGTAGCCGGCGGCGTCGGTGCGGGCAATCCCCGGGCCGGGGAAGTCGTAGCCGAAGCTCCCGGGGTACTTCGCCTTGGTGACGAAGCCCTGCAGGCCGGCGACGAAGGCGGAGTTGAAGTTCCCCCAGTCGCGCGTCCAGTTCGCCTTGACGTCGAGCGTGACCTGCCGGTTGTTGGTGTCGTAGATCCCCTTGTCGCCGAAGACGTCGTCGCCGATCACGCCGTCCACGTTGTAACCGAACGGCTGGAACTGGTTGATCGTCTGGCTGGTGTAGTCGACGCCGAAGGTGGCCGTCAGGTTGAGCGACGGGACGGGGGTGTACAGCACGTCGACCGACGAGATGAAGCGGTCGGCGAAGATCTCGTTGAGCTTCTTGGCCGTCTCGCGCGGCGTGCCGAAGGCGTTGGGCGACCCGGTGGGGTTGCCCGCGATCTTGCAGACGCCGGGCGACTTGACGCCGAGATCGGGATCGGTCCCCGTCGGGTCGGAGTTGCGGCACTCGCCCAGTTCCGGCTTCGAGAACTCGAGGAGGGTGACGGGCGAGTAGATGTTGTTGCCGTATTGCGGGCGATTGGCGTAGGTGTTGACGTAGCTCGCGGTGGCGCCGATGCGGAGCTTGGGGGTCGGGAAGAAGCCGACCGTGGAGCGCCCGCCGCTGCGCCGCACGAGGTCATTGGCGAGGCCCTGGAGGCGCTGCGCGGCCCACGGCCCGTCATCCTTGTTGAAGTTCCCCGAGGCCAGGTAGTTGAGGTTCTGGGTGCCGCCGGTGACCGACACGTTCACGGTCTGCGCCGAGCCGGTCTCGAAGTAGTTGCGCTGGAGCGGCTCGCTGAAGGGGGTGAAGAGCGCGAGGTCGTTGCGCCCCCACAGCTTCTTGAGCGAGTCGAGCTGCCCCTGGCGGGTGGGAACCCCCCAGTTGTCGTCGATGCGGTTGGTGGGATAGCGGGAGAAGTCCTGGCCGATGGTGATGTCCCACTTCGGCGCCCCCGCCGACCCCTTCTTGGTGAAGATCTGGATCACGCCGTTCGACGCCTCGGTCCCGTACAGCGTGGCCGCCGCCGCGCCCTTGAGGATCTCGACCCGCTCGATGGTGTTGGGGTCGATGGCGTCGAGGTTGGAGAGCGTGGCGCCGCCGCCGCTCGTCCCGCCGGAGCTGACGCGGATGCCGTCGACGAAGACGATCGGCTCGTTGGACTGCGTGAGGGAGGCGTTTCCGCGGATGCGGATCTTCATCGCCTCGCCCGTCAGCCCGCTGGACGAGATCCCCACCACGCCGGGCTCACGCCCCTGCAGGAGCTCGGTGGCGGTGCGGATCGGGGCGAACTTGGGCGGGTCGATCGTGGCGACCGTGTTCCCGAGGCGCTTGACCTCGGTCGCGCCGGCGGTGCCGGTGGTGACGACGGCTTGCAGCTGCAACGCGGACTGCGAGATGGCGAAGTCGAGCGTCGCCGAGCCGCCCGCGGTCACCGTGACCGACTTGGCCATCGGGGAGTAGCCGACCATCCGGACCCGCACGTCGAGGGTGCGCGCCGGGACGTTCTGCAGCCGATAGCGCCCTTGCGCGTTGGTGAGCGCGCCGATGCCGACGGCCGTCGCCGCGACCTGCGCTCCCTCGACGGGGCGACCGGTCCCGGCATCGGTGACGGTCCCTTCGATTGTACCGACGCTCGCGCCCTGGGCGAGCAGCGTCGTGGAGTGCACGCTCATCGACGCCACGAGCGCGGCGACGAGCATTCCTCCCCAGCGAACGATTCTTGTCATGCGACCTCCCGCATGCGGTGGTTTGGGGCAACCGATTGAGAGTGGGGTTTTCGCGACGAGCCACGGAACGACGTGGGCCTTCATTGGCATCGCACGACCGGCCTCCCGTTCCGGCGGTCGTTCCAAACCCGGGCGCGAACGCCCTTGAATACGGGCGCCAGGCGTCACTGTCAATGAAGGCGCCAAAGGCCCCGCCGTCCGCACGCCCGGCCGACTCCTCCGCTCTCGTCCTCGGCCCGTAGTGCCGTGGCACGCGGTCCGGAGGCGGGCGGCCCGGCTGGGGGGTGCCTCGGCCACGCCCCACGGGCTTGCTGTTGCGCAAGTGCTTCGACTACAACGGGATAGGCAGGCGGCGTTCGCGCCGTCCGGGGTGGGGGTGCCCCGCTCCAAGGGCCGATCGGAGCCGCGAAATCTCGCGCGGGGGACGAGGCGGCCTTTACGTCTTCTTCACCCTAACCGAATGGCGCATCTCCCACCCGTCCGGGTAGGGAGGGCGATGGTGCCGAACGCCGCACGCGGCACGCCGACGCCGTCGCGCCGGTGTCCCGCGAAACGCGCGTCCGGGTCCCGCGACGCGCGCGTCCGTGTCCTGCGACGCGCACGTCCGTGTCCTGCGACGCGCACGTCCGTGTCCCGCGACGCGCGCGTCGCTCGCAGCTGCAACGCGATCGCCGCCGTGCTCACGGCCGCGCCGAAAGGTGCAGCGCACGCGGCACGCGGGCGGGACGGCGCGACGCCCCGCGCGAGCGACACGGCATCGCGCGCCGCCCCAAACTGCCCCATGCATCCCGCGAAACGGCCGACAGCGGGCGGCGGCGCGCTCCCGCCGCCCGGCCGGTGGCGCTGGTGTCGCACCCGCGGGCGGACCAGCGAAGGGGCTCCCCCTCCCGCGGTGTGCCGGGCGGCGCCTCCACCCCTCCATATGAAAGGCGTGCCCCCCCGCCGGCGGGATACCGGGGGGATCGCTCGCGCCGTTCCCCCTGCCCCGCCCGCCTTCGTGGCACGCAGTTCGCCATGTTTTCGGCACACACGGCCGGAACTCCCGGCCGCGCCGCGCGTTTTCCACGCAGAAGCCGTCCGACTCCCCGTACCAGACCTGCATGCCCGTCGCCGACGCCCAGTACTGCGAACGCATCCTCCGGTCGCACTCGCGGACGTTCCATCTCGCCAGTCGCTTTCTCCCGCCCGAGAAGCGCCGCGGAGCGATGGCGCTCTACGCCTTCTGCCGCCTGGCCGATGACTTCGTCGACGATGTGACGCTGCGGGGGACGGCGCTGGCGCACGCACGGGAGCGGCTCGCCGGGCACCGGCGCGGGCTCGACGCCGCCTACCACGGACGCCCGGCCTCACCGGTCTTTCGCGAAATCGCGTGGACGTCGCATCGATTCGGCGTCCCGCGCACCTCGCTCGACGAGCTGCTCGACGGGGTAGCGCGCGACCTGGACGGCTGCCGCTACGTCTCGTGGCCCGCCCTGGAGCGCTATTGCGAGGGCGTCGCCTCGTCGGTGGGCGAGATGTGCACCTACGTGTGGGGAGTGCGAGGGGACGCGTCGCTGGCGTCGGCCATCGCCTACGCGCGGACGCTGGGAACGGCCATGCAGCTGACGAACATCCTCCGCGACGTGGGAGAGGACGCGCGCCGCCAGCGCTGCTACCTCCCCGAGCAGGAGCTCGCCGACTACGGCTTCACCCCCACGGACGTGCTCGGCCGGCGCGTGCTCGAGCGCCGGGAACGCTGGATCGCCTTCACCCGGATGCAGATCGACCGGGCGCGCTCGCTCTACCAGGCAGCCGCCCCGGGGATTGCCCTCCTCTTGCCCGACGCGCAACGCTGCGCCAACGCCTGCGCCATCGGATACGCCTCGATCCTGGACGCGATCGAGCGCCACGACTGTGACAACATCACCCGGCGTGCGAGCGTCGGGTGGATCGGGCGGGCGGGCGTGCTCGCACGGGCGTGGCTGGGGCCGGTGGCACCGGCCGCCCTCGCGCGCGAGCGCCACACCGCGACTCCGTCCGTTGCCTGACCACCGATGCACTCCGCCATGACTGACTCCCCGTCGCTCCGCTGGGCCCGCCGCGCCGCCCCGGGCTTTCTCGTCGCGCACGTGGCGTTGATCGCCTTCTCCACGATCGCCCTCACCACGTTCCTCAGGGGGCCGATGCCGGCGTGGCTGGCGCAGGAGCCCAACGCCACCGTCTATCGTCTGGCCTGGAAGTTCTCGGGCCCGACGTACGTCGTCCTCGGCGCCATCGCCGCGCTGCTCCACTTGGCGGGGCGCATCGGGTGGCGCCGCTCGCTCCCGATGTTCCTCGTGGCGTCGGGAATCGCCCTCGGCTCCGAACTGCTCGGCACCAGTACCGGGCTTCCGTTCGGGGAATACCAGTACACCGCCCTCCTCGGGACACGCATCCTCGGACTGGTCCCGTTCCCGATCCCGATCTCGTGGTTCTACATGATCATCGGGTCGCTGGCCATCGTCGGGCGACTGATGGCGGCGCGCGACGACCGCATGACCAAGTGGAAGTGGTCGCTGGCCGCGGGGCTCGTCCTCGTGGCGTGGGACGTCTCGATGGACCCGGCGATGGTGAAGACGCTGCACTGGATCTGGGGTGACGGCGACGTGTTCACGCGCAGCGCCCTGCCGGCCCCCATCGTCGCCTTCTTCACGAAGGACGTGTTCTACGGCATGCCGCTCTCCAACTGGGTCGGGTGGTTCGTGACCGGGGTGATCATCGCGCGCCTCATCCTGGCGTTCGCGCCGCCCTCGCTGCTGGCGGCGCGCCTGAGCCCGAGCTCGCTCCCGATCGTGCTGTATGCCGTCAACGGGATCATGCCGGTGGCCATCTGCGCCCGCGACGGGATGGTATGGGCGGCCGTGTTCGGCACGCTCGCCATGCTGGTCCCCGTCGCCCTCGCCGTGCGCGCCGGATCGTTAGGCACCCAGCGCCTCCCCGACCAGCCCGAACCCGCCCTGGCCTGAGTCCGTCTTCCCGCCTTCTCGTCTTCTCGTCTTCTCGTCTTCTCGTTCGTACGTGAACATCCTCGTCATCGGCGCCGGCTTCGGCGGACTGGCCGCCGCCATCCGGCTGCGCGCGCAGGGCCACGACGTCACCATCCTCGAAAAGCGCGACAAGCCGGGCGGGCGCGCCTACGTCTTCGAGCAGGACGGCTTCACCTTCGACGCGGGGCCGACGATCATCACCGCGCCATGGCTCGTCGACGACCTGTACGCCCTGTGCGGGCGGCGCACCGCCGACTACGTGCAGCTGGTCCCGCTCGATCCGTACTACAACGTGCGATTCGAGGACGGCTCCGTCTTTCACTACAGCGGCGACGTGGACGCGCTCGTGCGCCAGGTGCGAGCCTTCGACCCGGGGGACGTCGAGGGCTTCCTGCGCTTCAGCGCGTCGACGGAGCGCATCTTCGAGAAGGGGTTCGAGCTCATCGACCAGCCGTTCCACCGGGTCGGCGCCATGCTCAAGGTGATACCCGACCTGGTGCGGCTGCAGGCGCACAAGTCGGTGGCCTCGTACGTGAACCAGTTCATCCGCGACGAACGGCTGCGGCAGGTCTTCTCCTTCCATCCCCTGCTCATCGGGGGGAACCCGTTCTCCAGCACGTCCATCTACGCGCTCATCCACCACCTCGAGAAGAAGTGGGGCGTCTGGTTCGCGATGGGCGGGACGGGGGCGCTGGTGCGCGGGCTCGCGACGCTCTTCACCGGGATCGGCGGCGACTTGCAGCTGGAGCGCGAAGTGCAGGAGATCGTCGTCGACGATCGCACCGGGCGGGCGACGGGGGTGCGGCTGGCCGGGGGGGAGTTCCTCCCCGCCGACGCCGTGGTGAGCAACGGCGACGTCGCCTTCACGTACATGCGCCTGGTCGCACCGCGGCACCGCCGGGTGAACACCGATGCCAGGCTCTCGCGCAAGCAGTACTCGATGTCGCTCTTCGTCAGCTACTTCGGGACCGACCGGAAGTACGAGGACATCGCACACCACGAGATCCTGATGGGGCCACGGTATCGCGAGCTCCTCCACGACATCTTCGACCGCAAGGTCCTGAGCGACGACTTCTCGCTCTACCTGCACCGCCCGTCGGCCACCGACCCCTCGCTCGCCCCGCCGGGGGGCGACTGCTGGTACGTGCTCTCCCCCGTTCCGCACCTGGGCGGGACGACGGACTGGCGCACGACCGCGAGCGCGTACCGCGAACGGATCTTCCGCTACCTCGAGGAGCGTTACCTCCCGAACCTGCGGCGGCACATCGTGACCGAGCGGCACATCGACCCGCTCTACTTCCGCGACACGCTCAACTCGCACCTCGGGAGCGCCTTCTCGGTGCAGCCGACGCTGCTGCAGTCGGCCTGGATGCGCCCGCACAACGTCAGCGAGGACATCCCCAACCTGTACTTTGCCGGGGCAGGGACGCACCCGGGGGCCGGTCTCCCGGGGGTGCTGTCGTCGGGCAAGATCGTGGCCGACCTCATCGGGGGCGCCGCCGGCCTGGACGTGGCGCAGCCGGCAGCCAACGCGGCGCGCGCCGAGGTGATCGCCGTGGCGCGCGCGGGTCGGCGAGGCGACGGCTAGAACAGGACGCCGACCTGGAAGCGGAGCGTCGGATAGGCGAAGTTGACGTCGCTGAACCCCGCGTCGTCGCCGAAGATGCGCTTGGCCCCGACCCCGGTCCCGACGAGGACGCGCTCGGTCTTGCCGAGCAGCCAGTTGTAGTCGGCGATGACCGCGATCGTGGGAGCCGACTCGGAGCGGTCCTGTGCGTTCGAGAACGACTCCGCCACGCGCGAAATGCCGGCGGCGATGCCGATCGAGAATCCCTTGAACGCCTGCTCGTTGGGGTAGAGCCGGAACTTGGCCTCGAACGACGAATAGGACCCGTCGCCGATGTCGAGGTACGAGGCGGAACCGCCGATCGTGGCGATGGCGCTCACCTTCTGCTCCACCTCTCCCGAGACGTACTTGAACGGGAGGCCAAGGGGATTGAGGGAGACGAGCGTGCGCCCCTCGCGCGGGGCCTGGCCCTGGAGGGTGGTGGCCGCCGGGACGGCGAGCGCGGCGGAAAAGACGAGGGGGAAGACGGCCTGCTGCAGGGTGCGTCGCAGGAAGGTCATGGGCGAGTGGCTGGTGAGTGAGTGGAGGGGGGTGGATGCCTTTGACCCGCCCTCCGCTGAGGTTACCTTTCAGCTTCGATTTCGACTTGTACTCCGCGGCCGGTCGACCGATCCCGAAGGATCGTCCCGGCCGTCACGCACTCTACGATGAACATCGCCATCGAATCCAAGAAGGCCGAGGGGGCCGAGCGCCTGTTGCAGGTGACCATCCCCATCGAAGCAGTGAACGAAGCCAAGGAGCGGGCCGCGCGCAAGCTTGCCGGCCGCGTCTCGATCCCCGGCTTCCGCCCCGGCAAGGCGCCGGTGGGGATGGTGATGAAGCGCTTCGGCGAGGCGATTCGCAGTGAGGCGATCGAAGTCCTCGTGCAGGACGCCTACAAGGAAGTCCTCGAGCGCGAAAAGCTGCAGGTCGCGACGCAGCCGCACATCCACGACCTCAAGTTCGAGGACGACGCCCCGGTCACCTTCGACCTGCACCTCGAGCTCCGCCCCGAGGTCAAGCTCACGGCCACCTCGGGCTTCAAGATCGCCCGGACCGATCGCGTGGTCACCGACGACGACGTGCAGCAGCAGATCGAGCAGATCCGCGAGCAGCGCGCCACCTGGTCGCCGGTGGAAGACAAGCCGATGGAAGGGGACATGGTCACCGTCCTCCTGGCCACCGCGGAAGACAGCGGCGAGATGCCCGAGGGGCGCGAGTACCGCATCGTCCTCGGCGGCGGGCAGGCCATTCCGGGCATCGAGGAAGTGATCATGGAGCTCAAGCCCTCGCAGGCGGAAGAGCGCCCGGTGAAGTGGCCGGAAGACTTCCCCGACGAGGCGCAGCGCGGCAAGACCAAGAAGGTCCGGGTGGAGCTCACGGACGTGAAGCGGAAGACGCTCCCCGACCTCGACGACGCCTTCGCCCGCGAGATGGGCGATTTCGAGTCGCTCGACGCGCTTCGCGCCGCCGTGCGCGAGGACATGGAGGAGGCGGCCAAGCGCGAGTCGGACGCCGAGGTGCGCCAGAAGCTCCTCGACGAGATCATCGGCGCCAACCCGTTCGACGTCCCGCCGAGCTGGGTGGCCCAGCTGGTCCACGGCTACGCCGAGATGTACAAGATCCCCGAGGAGGAGCACGATCGCTTCGCGCAGGGATTCCGCCCCACCGCTGAGCGCCAGGTCCGCCGCGACATGGTCATCGACACCATCTCGGAATCCGAGCAGCTCAAGGCGACCGAGGGCGACATCGACGACAAGGTGACCGAGATGGCCGGGAAGCGCGGGGTCAATCCGGGGCAGCTCTACGCGCAGTTGCAGAAGGCGCAGCGTCTTTCCGAGCTCGAGCGGGGTATCACCGAGGACAAGGTCTTCGCGTGGTTGTTCGAACGAAACACGATCGAGTAGGATAAGTCGGACGGGAGACGGGAGTCGGGAGACGGGAGTGGGATGCCCCGCGGGCATCCCGATTGCCGGATCGGTCGACTCTTCGCCTCCCGCCTGCCAAGTACCTGAGGAAGCACCGGGGTCCGGCGTGCCGCGCAGCGGCGCGCCCTCCCGTCTCCCGTCTCCCCTCTCCCGTCCCATGAGCATCTACCCCCCGTACGTCATCGAGCGCTCCAGCCGCGGCGAGCGCTCGTACGACATCTTCAGCCGCCTGCTGATGGATCGCATCGTCTTCCTGGGGACCCCGGTGAACGACGACGTGGCCAACATCATCATCGCCCAGCTCCTCTTCCTGGATGCCGACAACCCGGGGCGGGACATCAGCCTGTACATCAACTCCCCGGGCGGGAGCGTGTCGGCGGGGCTGGCCATCTACGACACGATGCAGTTCCTGCGGTCGCCGGTCAGCACGATCTGCATGGGAATGGCGGCGAGCATGGGGGCCTTCCTCCTCTCGGCCGGGGCCCCGGGGAAGCGCTCGGCGCTCCCCCACTCGCGCGTCATGATCCACCAGCCGTCCCAGAGCGGTGGCGGGGGGACGGCGTCGGACATCGAGATCCAGGCCAAGGAAATCCTGTACCTTCGCCAGAAGCTCAACGGCTTGATGGCCAAGCACACGGGGCAGCCGATCGAGCAGATCGAGAAGGATACCGATCGTGACCGCTGGATGTCGGCCGAGGACGCCAAGGCGTACGGGCTGATCGACAACATCGTCGCCCACCGCGTCGAGATCGGCGACGGGGCCAAGGGGCCCACGGTCGCCGGCTGACCCGCCGGGCTCCGGATGGGGCCGCTGGTGGCTTACGTCACCAGCGGACCCGCCGCTTTTTGCTTGACCAGCCCGAAACCCGTCTACTACTTATCGGAGGCCCGGATCCCCGGGTCTGGCTCCCCCCGTCTCTTACGCCAGCGCCATGTCGCACGATAAACACCTGCGCTGCTCCTTCTGCGGAAAGTCGAAGGACTCCGTCCGGAAGTTCATTTCCGGGCCGTCCGTCTACATCTGCAACGAGTGCATCGCCCTCTGCAACGAGATCCTTGCCGAGGACGATGAGCGCGAGGTCGCGGAGGCGATCACGCAGGTCCCGACGCCCAGGGAGCTCAAGGACGTCCTGGACCAGTACGTGATCGGGCAGGAGCAGGCGAAGAAGGCGCTGTCGGTGGCGGTCTACAACCACTACAAGCGGATCAACTCGGGAGCGTCGCGCGACTCCGACGTCGAGCTGGACAAGTCGAACATCCTCCTCATCGGCCCCACGGGGGTCGGCAAGACGCTCCTGGCGCAGACGCTGGCCCGCATCCTCGACGTCCCGTTCACCATCGCCGACGCCACCACGCTGACGGAGGCGGGGTACGTGGGGGAGGACGTGGAGAACATCCTGGTCCGCCTGCTGCAGGCCGGTGACTTCAACGTGGCCGAGTGCGAGCGCGGGATCGTCTACCTGGACGAGATCGACAAGATCGCCCGCAAGAGCGAGAACCCGAGCATCACGCGCGACGTCTCGGGCGAGGGGGTGCAGCAGGCGCTCCTCAAGATCCTCGAGGGGACGGTGGCCTCGGTCCCGCCGCAGGGGGGGCGCAAGCACCCGCAGCAGGAGTACATCCAGATCAACACCAAGGACATCCTGTTCATCTGCGGCGGCGCATTCGACGGGCTCGAGAAGATCATCGAGGCCCGCACCGGGCGTCGGCAGATCGGCTTCGGCAACAGCGAGGGTGGAGGGGCGAGCGAGGAGGAGGTCCAGAAGACCCCGTTCGGCGAGGTGGAGCCGGACGACCTCCTGCGCTACGGGCTGATCCCCGAGTTGGTGGGGCGCATGCCGGTGGTCGTCCCCCTCGAGGCGCTGGACGAGGAGGCTCTGGTCAAGATCCTGAAGGAGCCGAAGAACGCGCTCACCAAGCAGTACCACAAGCTCTTCGAGCTGGAGGACGTGAAGATCACGTTCGAGGAGTCGGCGCTGCGTGCGGTGGCGCAGAAGGCGCTCAAGCGTGGGACCGGGGCACGCGGACTTCGGGCGATCCTCGAAGAGACGCTACTCGAGATCATGTTCGACCTCCCGAGCCGCGAGGACGTGGTCGAGGTGAAGGTCACGGAGGCTTGCATCGTGCACGGCGCACCGCCCCTTCTCGAGATCCAGCCGAAGCGGCAGAAGAAGGAAGCGTGAGGCGCCCAACGTGAGGCTCACCCGCGCCTCCGACAGCTACGACGTTCCCGACCGCCTCCCCGTCCTTCCGTTGAAGGACGTGGTGGTCTTCCCGTACGTCGTGATGCCCTTCCTGGTGGGGCGAGCGGGGTCGCTCGGGGCGGTAGAACAGGCGTGGCGCGCCGACCGGTACGTGGTCCTGGTCGCGCAGAAGTCGGCCGACGTGGCCGATCCGGTCGCCGCGGACGTCTATCGCACCGGGGTGGTGGCGCGGATGACGCAGGCGTCGCGCCTCCCGAACGGGACGGTGAAGGTGGTGGTGGAGGGGCTGGCCCGCGTTCGCCTGACGCGCATCACCGCGAAGGACGGGGTGCTCAAGGCCGCGCTCTCCCCCGCGCCGTGGGGGGGCCAATCGCTCCCCGCCGAGCAGCGCGGAGTGGCGCGGCAGGCGCTCGAGCGCTTCGAGGAGTACGTCGCCCTCCAGCGCCGCATCCCGCAGGAGGTGTTGCAGGCGGCGAGCACCCCTGGCGACGACGAGCGCACGGCGTGTGTCGTCGCCGCGCACCTCGCGGTCCGTCACGAGATCCGCCAGCGCCTGCTGGAGTCGCTGACGCTCGCCGAGCTGTACGACGGGCTGCTCGAGGTGATCTCGGGCGAGTTGGAGATTCTCCGCCTCGAGCGGAAGATCGACGACGACGTGCGCGGCTCGATCTTCCGGAACCAGCGCGAGTTCTACCTGCAGGAGCAGCTGCGGGCGATCCATCGCGAGCTGGGGGAAGACGAGGGCGACGACACGGAGGAGCTGGAGGCGAAGGTCGAGGAGAAGGGGCTGCCCGAGGCGGTGAAGGCGCGGGCGCTGCGCGAGGTGCGCAAGCTGCGGCGCATGGCGGCGATGTCGCCCGAGGCGACGGTGGTGCGCAACTACCTGGACTGGGTCCTCGCGCTCCCGTGGGGCGAGCGGACCGACGACGTCCTCGACGTGGCCCATGCCCGGCAGGTGCTCGACGAGGACCACTTCGGGCTGGCCGACGTGAAGGACCGGATCCTCGACTACCTGGCGGTGCTGGGGCTGGTGGGGCGGCTCGAGGGGCCGATCCTCTGCCTGGTGGGGCCGCCGGGGGTGGGGAAGACCTCGATGGGACGGTCGATCGCGCGGGCGATGGGGCGGAAGTTCGTGCGCATGTCGCTGGGCGGGGTGCGCGACGAGGCGGAGATCCGCGGCCACCGGCGCACCTACATCGGGTCGCAGCCGGGGCGCATCCTGCAGGCGATGCGGCGCGCCGAGACGGTGAACCCCGTGCTGTTGCTCGACGAGATCGACAAGCTGGGGCAGGATTATCGCGGCGACCCGGCGGCGGCGCTGCTCGAGGTCCTCGACCCCGAGCAGAACCGGGCGTTCAACGACCACTACCTCGAGGTGGACTACGACCTGTCGCAGGTCCTGTTCATCACGACCGCGAACTCGCTGGCGACCATCCCGGAGCCGTTGCGCGACCGGATGGAGATCCTGCGCATCCCGGGGTACCTGGACCACGAGAAGCACGCGATCGCGCGGCAGTTCCTCTTCCCGCGCCAGCTGCAACGCAACGGGATCGACCCGGCCGCGGTGCACGTCCCGGCGGAGGTGCTGGCCGCCATCGTGCGGCTGTATACCCGCGAGGCGGGGGTGCGGGAGCTGGAGCGCCGCATCTCGCGCGTGGCGCGCAAGCTGGCGCGCCGGCGGGTGGAGCGCGCGGCGGTGGGCGCGGCGGTGGGCGCGGCGGTGGGTGCAGGGGGAGGCGGGGCGGCCGGCGGGGGGGAGCCGGAGGGCGCGCCGCTCCCGCTGACGCTCGCGGACGTGCGCGAGTTCCTCGGGGTGGCCCCGTACGACCCGGAGGACCTGTCGCGCGAGGACAAGGTGGGGGTGGCGACCGGGCTGGCCTACACCAGCGTCGGCGGGGAGGTGCTCGAGATCGAGGTGGCGGTCCTTCCCGGACGCGGGCGTGTGCAGCTGACGGGGGCCCTCGGCGACGTGATGAAGGAGTCGGCCGGCGCCGCCATCAGCTATGCCCGATCCCGTGCCGCGGCGCTCGGGATCGACCGCGACTTCCACAAGACGCGCGACATCCACGTCCACATCCCGGCGGGGGCCACACCCAAGGACGGCCCGTCGGCCGGGATCGCGATCGCCACCGCGATCGTGAGCGCGCTGAGCGGGATCCCCGTCAAGGGGACGGTCGCGATGACGGGAGAGATCACCCTGCGCGGTCGCGTCCTCCCCATCGGCGGGCTGAAGGAGAAGGCCGTCGCGGCGCTGCGCAACGAGCGCACGGACGTGATCATCCCGCACCTCAACGCGCGAGAGCTGGAGGAGCTCCCCGAGGACGTGCGCGCGGGACTCGCCTTCCACCCGGTCGAGGCGATGGACGAGGTGCTGGCGATCGCCCTGACGCGCCCACCGCGCCCCGCGGCCGCCGCCGGCGAGCGCGCCGCGGCGCCGGACGCGGGCGAGGTCGCGCACTGATGGCGCCCGCCGGCGGCGACCGGGCGGCCACGCCGCGCGACCCCCTCGTCATCCGCCACCTGCAATTCCTGGGGGGGATGGCGGTGCGCGGGGGGTGGCGCCCGCCGGAGGCGCTCCCCGAGGTGGCCTTCATCGGGCGGTCGAACGTGGGGAAGTCGTCGTTGCTCAACCTCCTCGTCAGGCGCAAGGCGTTCGCGCGCGTGAGCCGCACGCCCGGGCGCACGCAGGAGGTGAACTTCTTCCAGGTCAACGACGACTTCGTCCTCGTCGACCTCCCGGGGTACGGCTACGCGAGGGTGTCGAAGAGCCGCCGGCACTCGTGGCAGCCGCTCATCGACGGCTACCTGCGCATGACCGGCCAGCTGCGCGGGATCGTCCTCCTGCTCGACGTCCGGCGCGACCCCAACGACGAGGACCTGGCGATGCTCGACTACCTGGCCGAGCTCGGGATCCCCACGCTCGTCGTGATCACCAAGGTCGACAAGCTGGGGGCGGCGGCGCGGCGCGAGCGGGTCCAGGCCATCCTCGAGGCGACGGGGGTGGACGAGGCGCAGGTCATCGCCTCGAGCGCGCACTCGGGGGCCGGGCGCGACGAACTGGCGGAGGCGGTGGTGGCGCTGGTGTCGGAGCCGGCGTGGCGGAAGGAGGGGGGGTGAGGGGGCGGCGGCACGGTGGCGGCCGGCATGGCGGCGGCACGGCGGCGGCGCCGCGGCGGACGGCGCGGCGGACGGCGCGGCGGGCGGTGATGCGGCGGGCGCTGCTGCTGGGGACGGCCGGGCTGGGCGTGGCCGGGCTCGCCGCCTGCGCTCCCGCGCCCCGCCGCGGGGGGATGCCGCCAGCAGCACGCGCGACGCCCGATAGCACGGCGCCGGATAGCGCGGCGGCCGATCGCGCGCCGCCCGAGCGCGGGGCGGGGCGCGACAGCAGCGCGATGCTGGTCCCCCCGGGGTTCGGGACGCTGCGACAGGACGACATTGCCCTGCGGGTGTCGCAGTTCGGCTTGCAGGTGCGGGCGATCCCGCTCGACGAGACGGTGATCCGCGTCCTCTCGCCCGACTCGTACCGGGCACTGCGGGACCTGGTGGCGAGCCAGCGCGAGCGCCTCGAGCAGCTGCAACGCCGCACCGCCCTCCCCCGCCTGAGCCTCTGGTACGTCTCGTTCTTCGCCCTCGAGCAGGGCGAGACGCGCTTCAGCCCCATGGAGGTCAACATCTCCAACGTCGGGCGCGACTTCCAGCCGCTCGACGTCATCCCGCTCTCCCCCGGCTTCGGCGCGCAACGCCTGCGGCAGCGCGAGGTGCAGCACGCGCTGTACGTCTTCGACGGGCAGCTGGACGTGAACCAGCCGCTGGCCATCGTCTACGAGACCGCGCGCAACGACGAGTGGTCGATCCTCCTGCACCGCATCGAGCGCGAACGCGCCCTGGTCCGCTCGCGCGCCGCCGCCCGGCCCTGACCCACGACGAGGACGCCTCCCTTCCCCTCGCCCTTCCCCTCGCCCTTCCCCCCGACGCGAGAGTCCCCATGGCCTGGCTCCCCCTCCGCCAGCTCCCCCCGCGCCCCAGCGCCCCCCTCGCCGACGCCTGGCTCGAGCGCCTCGACGCCGCCCTCGCCGACCCGGCGTGCGACCGCGCCGCCCTGTGCCGCGACACCCTCGCCGAGCTCGCCTGGCCCCAATATGCCCCGCACCTCGACGAGGCCCTCGCCGACCCGGCGGTACCGTTAGGCACCCGCCTCGCCCTCTCCCAGCTGGACCCGCGCCACATCACCCTCGAGCCGGAGTTCTACGCCGACTGCGACGACGCGCGCTTCCAGCCCGTCAAGCCGCTCCTCTGGCTCTGGTACTCCTTCGACCGGTTGCCGCTGGCGGGACAGAACGTGGAGCTGGGCGTCAAGCTGCGCCGCCTCCTGGCGCCGCGCATCTTCCGGCGCTGCGGGAACAACTTCAAGTGCTTCCAGCACGTGGAGTTCTCGTTCGGATACAACATGGAGGTCGGCGACGACGTCGTCGTCCACCGCCACGTCCTCCTCGACGACCGCGGCGGGATCGTGCTCGGCAACAAGGTCTCGATCAGCGACTACGCCAACATCTACTCGCACACGCACAGCATCGTCGAGCAGGCCGACGTCACCAATGCCGTCACGGTGCTCGAGGACGGCGTGCGCGTCACCTACCACGCCACCGTGCTCGCCGGTGTCCGCGTCCGCGAGCAGGCGATGGTCGGGGCCAGCGCCGTCGCCACCAAGGACGTCCGCCCCTACCACGTGAACGTCGGAATCCCCGCCAAGAGCGTGCGCGTCAAGCCCAACGCCCCCAGCGGCTGAGCGCCAGAGCAGCGGAGCGCCTGTCCGAGCCCCGCCCTACTTCACCCGCAGCACATCCTCCACCGGCCCGGCATCGCCGTTGGCCAGGAGCGACTGGATGTCACGAAGCGAGGCCCGCGAACGTGGCCAGGCCAGTCGGGACAGCGCTTCATCCACGCCGACCCACTCCGCCATGTCGTGCTCGCCCCCGAGCACGACTGCCCCCTCGCTGTCGGCGAAGGCGGCGAAGACCACGGCGACCTGCACCACGCCGAAGCGGTGGAGGTAGAACGGGTGGCACGCCACGTTGTACAGGCGGCGGAGCGCGAGTCCCGTCTCCTCGCGCAGCTCCCGCTCGGCCGCCTCCTCGGGGCGTTCCGCGCCCTCGATCCGCCCGTGCACCACCTCCCACGCCCCGGTGCAGCGCGTCCCCTCTGCCCGGCGCAAGACCAGAACCTTCCACCCCTCGGGGCGCGGATCGATCACGAAGAGGTCGATGACCCCCACCTTGAGCTCGGCCATGAAATGCTCCCAAGTAGAAACGGGAGCACCAACCCGTGCTCCCGCCGAACCTCACCACCTCACACCCTAACTCCGGCGTAGCAGGGCGCGCAATCGAGCGGTCAGCGCCCTCGGCCTGAATGGCTTGGTCAGGAAGTCGTCGGCCCCCGATTCGAAGACCCGCACCTCGTTCTCCTCGTCCGCCTTGGCGGTGAGCACCACGATCGGAATCTCCTGCGTCCCCGGGCGGGACCGCAGGCGAGCCAGCACGCCGTAGCCGTCGAGGCGAGGGAGATTGAGGTCGAGGACGATGGCATCCGGGGCAGACCGGTCGATCTCGTCGAGCGCGGCGATCCCGTCGGCGGCCTCGACCACCGTGAAGCCGTCGCGCTCCAGCAGGTCGCGCAGCACCAGGCGCAGCGACTCCTCGTCCTCGACCAGGAGGACCGTCCCCTTCTCCCCACGCCGATGGGCGGGGGCGACGTCATCCACCAACTCCAGGACATCGTCGCCGAAGATGGACGCGGCCCGGGACGAGGGCGGAGGAGGAGCCGGGGCCGGGGTCGGCGGGGCGAGCGGGGCGGGCGCAGCCGGCGTCGGGCGAGACGTTCCGGCCGCCGGGGAGCCCGAGTCGCGCGTGAGGTGACGCGGCTCGGCTCGGTGTTCGCGGCGAACGACGGGCTGGTCGAGCGGGACCTCCACCACGCGCAGGAGCTCCTCGATGTCGGTGGTGCCCGCCGCCACGTGGTCGATCCCCGACTCCCAGAGGGAGCGCATCCCGCCGGTTCGCGCCGCCTCCACGATCTTCTCCGTCGATTCGCCCGCGGCGATGCGCCGCTCCACCTCGCCATCGACCAGGAGCACCTCCATGATGGCCAGGCGCCCGCGATACCCCGTGCCGCCGCATTCGTTGCAGCCGACGGCGCGCTGGAGCTTCGTCTCCGCGGGAAGCCAGCGCTGCACCCGGTCGGGGACGGGGGCGGTCATGGGGGCCCGGCAGGCGGGGCAGAGGCGGCGCACCAGGCGCTGCGCCACCACCCCCTTCAGGGCCGCCCCGATCTTGTAGCTCTCCACGCCGATGTCGACCAGCCGCGCGATGGAGCTGGCCGCGTCGATGGTGTGCAGGGTGGACAGGACGAGGTGCCCCGTGAGCGAGGCCTGGATCGCGATCCCCGCCGTCTCCCGGTCGCGCACCTCGCCGACGAGGACGACGTCGGGATCCTGCCGGAGGATGGACCGGAGCGCCGCGGCGAAGGTGAGCCCCGCCTTCTCGTTCACTTGCACCTGCACGACGCCGGCGAGCTTGTACTCCACCGGGTCCTCGACCGTCACGATGTTGACGCCGCGCGTCTGGATGGTGCGCAGCGCCGCGTACAGCGTGGTCGTCTTCCCCGACCCCGTCGGGCCGGTCACCAGGACGATCCCCTCGCGCAGGTTGACCAGCGACTGGATGCGCTCGAAGTCCACCGCGCACACCCCGAGGCTCTCCAACGACAGGATGTTGTTGCTCGAGTCGAGGATGCGGATCACGACCTTCTCGCCGGCCGAGGCGGGGAGGGTCGAGACGCGCAGGTCCACGCGCTTCCCGTCCACCGAGACCCGGGCGCGCCCGTCCTGCGGGCGAAGGCGATCCGCGATGTCGAGCCCGGAGATGATCTTGATGCGCGAGACGAGCGGGACGCCGACCGCGCGGGGGAGCGTGAGGGCGTGACGCAGGACGCCGTCGACGCGATAGTGCACGCGTACCCCCAGCTCCTGCGTCTCGAGGTGGATGTCGCTGGCCCGCTGCTGGATCCCCTCGGCGATGATGTGGTCGACCAGCCGGATGATGGGGCGCTCCGACGCCTTGTCGGCCGAGAGGTCGAGATCGGCGGAGTCGGCCTGCTCGGTGAGCGACTGGACGTCGTACTGGTGCATCCCCTCCAGGAGCTTCTCCACCGAGCTCTCGGGGCGATACAGCTCGTCGATGCGCTCCACCAGGCGCGACGGGGCGGCCAGGTGCATGCGGATGGTTCGCCCGGTGGCGAAGCCGAGCGTCCGCTCGCAGTCGAGGTCGTGGGGGTCGGCGGTCGCGATGTCGAGCACCGCGTCCGTCACCTGCAACGGGACGATGCGGTACTTGCGCGCCAGCGACTCGGGGACGGCCTCGCACGCCTCGGCGCCCGCGGTCGACAGGTCGGCGATCTTCATCCGGAAGCGCGCCGAGAGCGCCTGGAGGATGGCGTCGTCGGTCGTGAAGCCGCGCCGGGTCGCGGTGTCCCACAGACTCTCGACGTTCGGCTGGCGCAGTTCGGCGAGGGCCTCCGCGTCCACCAGCCCCTCCAGGGTGGGGAGGAGCCAGTCGTCACGAATGATGCGCGGCGGCATGTTCACGCGTTCTCCAACCGAGGACACAGCGGGCAGCGAGGGAAAGGTGGGGAGTGGTCGCGGGGTGATGACCAGCCCCGGCAGGCGACGCACACAGGCGCGCCGTCTCTCTCAGATATCGACCGCCATCCCGGCGATTCGTAACCAGATTCTCTCAGAGAATCGGCCAGAAGTCGCGGCTGACGTCGAGGCTGAAGGTCCAGCGCCCGTCCCTCATTCCCCGCGCGACATCGAGGCGGAGCAGGTCGAAGAAGGAGAGGACGCCGATGCCGGCCGAGGGGTACCATCCGGCGCGATACCGCAGGGCGGCGTCGTTGCTCCCTTCACCCTGGGCGCTGCCCGGCAGCTGCCATGCGTCGAGCCCTGGCGCGGAATGAACGCCGTGGAGATAGGGGGCCAGGCGGGCCTCGCCGGGGATCCGTCCCCACCTGCCGAGCGGAATGGCGATGAACGGGACGGGAAAGCGCCACTCCACGTGCTGCGTGACGAGGGCCCGGCTCTGGAACTGATGGAAGTCGTAACCCGGGGCCGAGAGGGGGCCTCCGGCGAAGAGGAAGAGCTGCGGGGGGAGTGTCCCCTGGGCGTCGGCGCTCCCCCCGGCCATGCGCAGCGCCAGCTCCCCACGTCCCACGGGGCGCGTGAGTTCCGCCGAGGCGAAGAACCGCACGTAGCGCCCAGGCGCCGCGGAGTCGATGGCCGGTGGCTCGGCCGCGGGCCAGGCGCGGAGCCGTCCGGCGCGGATCTCGCCCCGGGCGCGCAGCATCGTTCCGCCCCACCATGGACCGTTGGGGCGCTCCACGCCGATCGAGACGCGCGGACCGCGCCCTCGATAGGCGGCGATGGCCGGCTCGTAGCGTCCCCACGACGGGCGCGCCGCGACCGACACCGCCTGGTGCCACTCATAGCCGCCGTCGAGAGTCCAGCGCAGTCCCGCATGAGCGCCAAGCTGCAGCGTGGCCGCCGCGCCACGCGCATCGAACGGTTGCGTGTAGTCGCTTCCGAATTCCTGGGCGGCGATGGAGTTGCGGATGCGCGAGGTTTCGGCGTCGTCGCCGGCGTCGCGATAGTCGCGGAAGGCGCGCAGGCGGAGGGCGACTCCGTCGGCGCGTTCCCACCCCAGGGAGGCGGTCCCCTTGGCCTGGTGGTCGGAGAGGCCGAAGCGTCCCATGACCGCGGCGTCGAAGCCTGCCCCGAGCCGGCGCCGCAGCCCGGCGCCGAGGGCGAGCCCTTCGGCGCGCGTGACCCGGGCGACGTCGGAAAACGAGCGGACCGACGGGAGGGTGGCCTGCGTGCGCTGCAGCGCCTGCGCGCGGACCAGTCGGCGGGCCTCGTCTTGCACCTGTCGAAGGTCGTCGTCGGTCGCCAGCTGCACGTCGGCGCCGATCGCCGCCGCCAGCGGCGTGTCGGGCCACCGGAAGCGCGCGCGGCGCTGCGGGGGGGCGTAGTCGATCTCGGGGCCGGGCGACATGGCCACCGTCCCCCCCTGGTTCACCTGGTAGTCGCGGATCTCCCAGCGCCCGCGGATGATCCCGCGCGCGGGGAAGTCCATCCAGCTGCCGGTGCGGCGGATCTCGATCTCCTGCCGGCGCGGGAGCCAGTAGCGCCCCTCGATGAGCGAGTTCTCGATCACGATCGAGACGTCCTCGAGCTGGGCGTCCTTGAGGGCGCTCCGCGTGAAGGAGAAGGCCATGCGCACGACCTGGGCGTCGTCGCGCGCGATGTACACGGCCCCCACGGCGGCCGGCTCACGATCATCCCGTGGGCGGACCTTCACCTCGTATACGTCGATGGTGCGCCCGGGGATCTCGAATCGGAGCGAGTCGGCGAGCTGGTAGTCGTAGGTCGCCAGCCCGCGCGCCGAGAGCGGGTGGGCGACGTCGCGCACCTCGTCGCCGTCGCCCAGGCGGATGATGTCGGGGAAGTTGCCCTGGACGATCCCCAGGTGGTCGCGGTGGTAGTTGATGTCGGTGGGGAGGAGGAGCGTATCGCGACGACCCACGATCCATTGCTTGCTGTAGTTCGGCGCGCGCCAATAGACTTCCAGCATCAACTCGTCGCCCTTGACCACCTTGGGCGGGATGGGGAAGCCCTCACCGAGCTGGGCGAGGAAGGTCAGGTAGCCGTGCGCGAGAGCCTGGTAGTCGGTGAGCCCCGAGTCGGCGAGTTGTCGCGCCCGACGCGCGGTGGCCCGTTCGACCAGCTGGCGCGACACCGCGTCGTTCCATGCGCGTTGCCCCCCCGCTGCCGCGGGGAAGGCGGCGGCGGTGGCGGCGGCCAGCAACAGCGACCTCGCAAGCGCGCGCGACATGATGGGCGAATTATCGGCTGGCGTCGTCGGCGCCAGCAAGCGGAGTCAAGACGTGAGCTTTGCCGAATTCGAACGACGCGCCCAGGGCGCGGACCTGGTCCCGGTGTGGCGCGACATCCTCCTTGATACCGACACCCCGGTCTCGGCGTTCGCCAAGCTGCGCCGGGGCCCGTTCGCCTTCCTGCTGGAATCGGCGCCGGCGGGAGGGGAGACGTGGTCGCGTTACACCTTCATCGGGACGGAACCGAGGGGCGCGTGGCGCCTGACGGGGCGCACCGTGGAGCGCTGGACCCCCGCGCGGGGGTGGCACGGCGCCACCGAGGTCGGCGACCCGATCGACGACCTGCAGGCGCGCCTGCGGGAGGAGCGCGCCGCCCGCGTCCCCGAGCTCGGGGAGTTCTGGGCGGGGGCGGTCGGCTACTTCTCGTACGACGTCGTGCGCGCCATCGAGCACCTGCCCACCCCGCCCCCGCGGCGCGTGCCGGCCCCCGACGCCTGCTTCGTCTTCACGCGGTCGCTGGTGATCGTCGACAACCTGCGCGGACAGGCACGGCTCGTGGTCGCCGTCGAGACGGGCGGCGACGGGGGGGAGCCGGGCGGCGCCACGCTGCGCCAGCGCTACGACGAGGCGTTAGGCGAGCTGGACGAGCTGGAGCGACGGCTGCGGGCGCCGTCGCCGTTGCAGGCGGTGAGCTTCGACCCCTCCGCGCCGCGGGCGCACGGGACGTCGTCGTACACGCGCGAGGCGTTCGAGCGCGACGTGGAGCGGATCCGCGAGTACATCCTCGCCGGCGACTGCTTCCAGGCGCTGCTGGCCCGCCGCATCGAGGTCCCGCTCGACTTCGACACGACGACGCTGTACCGCGCGCTCCGCGTCCTGAACCCGTCGCCGTACATGTACCACCTGGCGCTGGACGGGGTGGAGCTGGTGGGATCGTCGCCCGAACTCCTCGTGCGGGTCGTCGATCGCACGGTGACGGTGCGCCCGATCGCGGGGACACGGCCGCGGGGAGGCACCCCGGCCGAGGACGCCCGCATGGCCGACGAGCTTGCAGCCGACGAGAAGGAGCGGGCCGAGCACGTGATGCTGGTGGATCTGGGCCGCAACGACGTGGGGCGCATCGCCGAGTACGGAAGCGTGCGGGTGACGGAGCTGATGACCGTCGAGCGCTATTCCCACGTATTGCACCTGGTGAGCGAGGTGCAGGGGCGCCTGCGCGAGGGGCTGTCGTCGCTGGACGCCTTCCGCGCCACCTTCCCGGCCGGGACGATGACCGGGGCCCCCAAGGTGCGGGCGATGGAGATCATCGACGAGCTGGAGCCGGAGTGTCGCGGCCCGTATGCCGGCGCCGTGGGCTACATCGCCGCCGGCGACTCGCGCATGGACCTCGCCATCACGATCCGCACCTGCGTGGTGGCCGGGGGCGTGGCGAGCGTGCAGGCCGGGGCCGGGATCGTCGCCGACTCCGTCGCCGCCCGGGAGTGGGAGGAGACGGAGAACAAGGCGCGGGCGATGCTCACCGCGATCGGGCGAGCGCGCGCGGCGGGGACGGGGGTGGCGGGGCCGCGCTAGGCGTAGGGCAGCGGGGAGGGCATATTCCCGGGTCGATGCCGTACCGACTCGTCACCAGCGACGGGAACGTCCAGTTCGAGCTTCGTCCCGGGATGCCGATGGTCCTGGGGCGCGCGCTCAACAGCGACCTCCCCGTCCTCGACCCCACCATCTCGCGTCGCCACGCCGAGCTCACGGCCGACGCGACGGGGATCGGCGTGCGCGACCTGGGGTCGAGCAACGGGACCTTCGTGGCGGGCGCCCGCGTGACCACGGCGCGCCTGGCCGGCGGGGACCACATCACCTTCGGGAAGGTGCACTTCGAGGTGCGGGAGCTGAGCCCGATGCTGGTGGACGACGCCAGCGCCGAGAACGTGCGGCGCGCCGCGCGGGCCGGCACGACGATCATCCGGCAGGTCCCGGTCCCCGATGCCGACCAGGCGCTCGAACTGGCGCTGCGTGCCAGCGGGGTGCACGAGGCGATCGGCGAGCGGCGCCCCCCGGCCACCGCGGCCGAGCACGACCGCCTCAAGCTCACGTTGCTGCTGGAGATCTCGAAGGCGCTCACGCGCACCGCCGACGAGGGATCGCTGCTCGAGAAGATGGTGCACTTCACCTTCCGCCTTCTCGACGTGCGGCATGTCTCGATCCTCCTCCTCGACGACGCCGGGGCGCTGGTCCCGCGCATTGCGCGCGCGCGCGACGGCGAGAGCTCGCCGGTCGCGGTGGCCCCGTCGCTCGCCCGGACCGTCATCGCGCAGAAGGTCGCGGTGCTTTCCGACGTCCCCGCCGATGACGCGCGCGCCACGCCGAGCGGGGCGGCGGCGGCGGACGGCCTGTCGCGCCATGCCGCATGCGCGCCGCTCATCGCCGGCGAGGGGCGGGTGCTGGGGGTGCTGTACGTGGACAGCCTGACCCCGGGGGCGCCGGTGAGCGACGAGGACCTGGACTTCCTGGTGTCGTTCGCGGGGATCGGCGCGGTGGCGCTGGACAACATCCGGGCGGCGGCGCGCATCCGGGCGGAGGCGCGCATCCGCGACAACTTCGAGCGCTTCTTCACGCCACAGCTGGCGGCGCGCATCGCCGCGTCGCCGCAGGCGCTGGGGCTGGGGGGAGAACGGCGCACGGTGTCGGTCCTGTTCGCCGACATCCGCGGCTTCACCGAGCTGGCGGCGCGCATGGCGCCCGACGAGACGGCGCGCTTCCTCACCGAGTACTTCTCGGAGATGGTGGAGTGCGTGTTCCGCCACGGCGGGACGCTCGACAAGTTCATCGGCGACGCGGTGATGGCGCAGTGGGGGGCGCCGATCAGCGCCCCCGACGATGCCGACCGGGCGCTCGAGGCGTCGCTGGAGATGCTGCAGGCGGTGGACCGGCTCAACGCCCGCTGGCGCCGCGAGGGGCGTCCCGAGATCAAGGTCGGGATCGGGTTGAGCCACGGAGAGGCGTTCGCCGGGTACCTGGGGTCGGAGCGGCGCCTGGAATACACCGTCATCGGCGACACGATCAACACCGGGAGCCGCCTGTGCGCCTGGGCGGAAGGGGGCGAGATCCTCCTCACGCGGGCGATGCGCGACGCCTTCACGCGTCCGCACGCGTTAGGCGACCGGCCCCCGCTCTCGCTGCGGGGCAAGGCGTCGCCGATCACGGTCTACCGGGCCCTGCGGTGATCGGCGGCGTTCCGCAGGGATACGTGCGGCTCCAGGTGCCGCGGGCGACGGTCGTGGTGCACGAGCGCCTGGCCGACGCGACGCGCTCGGCGCTGGGCGCGGGGACGCTGTACGCCTGGGCGGCGGCGCACCCGGCCCGGCGTCAGCTGCAAGGACGGCTCCCGGCGTGGTCGGCACCGCTCGGCGACGAGGGGCCGCGCGTGGTCGTGCGACACGCCCACCACGGCGGGCTCCTCGCCCCCCTCCTGCGGGACCTCTTCCTCCCCCCGACGCGCGCCCCGCTCGAGCTGGCCACGTCGATCCTGCTGGCGCACGCCGGCGTCCCGACCCCGCCGGTGGCCGGCTATGCCATCTACCGGGCGGGCCCCCTGCTCCGCCGCGTCGACGTGATGACCGTCGAGCTGTCCGGCGAGGACCTGGGGGCCGCGTTGCGTGCCGCGACGAGCGACGAGGCGCGACGCCGCCTCGTCCCGCCCGTCGCCGACCTCCTCGGCGCCCTCACCCAGGCGGGGGCGTGGCACCCCGACCTGAACGTGAAGAACATCCTGCTCGTCCCCGATCCCGCGGGACAGTTGCAGCCGGCGGTGATCGACATCGACCGCGTGCGCTTCGTCCCCCCCGGCGATCCCAACCTCCGCGAGGCCAACCTCCAGCGGCTCACCCGCTCGGTGGCCAAGTGGCGGCGCCTGCACGGCGCCGGCTTCTCCAACGACGACTTGCGCGAGCTGCGCGAGCGCCTCCTGCGCGACGAAGCCGCGCAGGCCGCGCACCGCGCCCTCGCGATGGAAGAGTTCATGCCATGATCGACGCCCGCCTCGACCGCATCGGGATCGTGATGATGAGCGCGGTGGGCGACGCCGTGCACGTCCTCCCCGTCATCAACGCCATCAAGCGCCACAAGCGCGACGCGCACATCACCTGGGTGTTGCAGCCGGGGCCGGCGACGCTCGTCCGCGGCCACCGGAGCGTCGATGAGATCGTCCTCTTCGACCGCGCCCGGGGGAGGCGCGCCTTCCGCGACGTGAAGCGCGAGCTGGCCGGGCGCCCCTTCGACCTCGTCCTCGCCCTCCAGGTCTACTTCAAGGCCGGGCTGGTCACGTCGTTCACCCGGGCCCCCGTCAAGCTCGGCTTCGACAAGGCGCGCGCCCGCGACCTCAACTGGCTCTTCACCACGCACCGGATCCCCCCCCGCGCCGAGGGGCAGCACGTGCAGGACCAGTACTTCGAGTTCCTCGACGCGTTAGGCATCGCCCACGACCCGGTGGAGTGGCACCTGGGACCGACCGACCAGGAGCGCGCCTGGCAGCGCCAGTTCTTCGCCCCCATCGACCGCCCCACGGCCGCCATCGTGGTGGCCACGAGCAAGGCGGAAAAGGACTGGCCCCCCGAGCGCTGGGCCCAGGTGGTGGACGTCCTCCACGCCGACTACGGGCTGCAGCCCGTCCTCGTCGGCGGGCGCTCCGAGCGCGAGCTCGCCGCCGAGGCGGTCATCATGTCGTCGGCGCGCCATCGCCCCGTCTCGGCCCTCGGAAGCGGGCTGCGCAAGCTCGTCTCGATCATCGACGGATCGGCGCTCGTCCTCGCCCCGGACACGGGGCCGCTCCACATGAGCGTCGCCCTCCAGCGCCCGGTGATCTCGCTGATGGGGTACACCAACCCCAAGCGGACGGGCCCCTACCGCGCCTACCACGACCTCCTGATCGATGCCTACGGCGATCCGGGGGAGGACTACCCGATCAGCATGGTGAACCGCCCGGGACGCATGGCGCACATCAGCGTCGACGACGTCCTGACGAAGGTGGAGCACTGGCAGCGGACTTACGCCGGGCAGCTCCCGCACACCCCCTGATCGCCAGCAGCCGGGACGCAGGGCGTTAACACAACGCCCCCGGGCGACGTCTCACCCCGATGCCGCCCCGCGCCCCTGCGCCCCGCTCGCCACCCGCGAGCCGGCGACGGGGGAGGCTCGAGCGGAAGGGCCGCCCCCGCCAGGAGCGGGGGGCCGTGTAGACCTTCTCCTCCATGGAGGAACCGTGAAGCGCTCGTGGATTTCCCTCGCCGCCGCCGTCGTCGTGCTCGCCGTCGCCGCCCCCTCTGCCCACGCACAGGGGGGACCTCCCCAGGGGGGCGGAATGCGCGGCGGCCCCCGCATGATGGAGATGCTCCTCAAGGACATCACGCTCGACGACGCCCAGAAGGCCAAGGTCGATTCGATCCAGCAGAAGTTCGCCAAGGAGATGCCGCCCATGACGCCGGGCGAGCGCCCGACGCCGGAGGCGATGCAGGCGCGGCGTGAGCTGATGGTGAAGCAGCAGGACGAGATTCGCGCCGTCCTCACCCCCGACCAGCAGAAGGTGTTCGACAAGAACCGCGAGGAGATGCGCGCTCGGATGCCGCGCCGAGGTCCGGGGAACTGACGGGGCGGCGCGGCGAGGCTACCGCGCGTCCTCCAACCCGCGGAAGCGGTACACGACCCCCACGTCGCGCAGCAGCTCGACGAGGCGTCCCAGCGCGAGCCCCATGACGGCGAAGTAGTCACCGCGGATCCGTTCGACGAGGACGGAACCGTACCCCTGGATGCCGTAGGCGCCGGCCTTGTCCATCGGCTCGCCGGTGGCGACGTAGTCGTGCGCCTGCTCCGGCGTGAGGGGGCGAAAGGTGACCTCGACGCTCTCCACACCCGAGACGACGCGGGCGCCGCACGCCACCGCCACCGCGGTGTGCACCATGTGCGTGCGCCCGCCGAGCAGCATCAGCATGCGCTCGGCGTCGGCGGCGTCGGCCGGCTTGCCCAGCACCTGCCGGTCGATGACGACGATGGTATCGGCCCCGATCACCAGCGCGTCCGGGTGCTCGGCGGCGAGCTTTCCCGCCTTCTCGCGCGCGAGGCGCTCGGCGTGGGGGGCGGGGAGCTCGTGCGGCAGGTAGGCCTCGTCGATGTCGGCGGGGCGGACTTCGTGGGCGATGCCGATCTGCGCCAGAAGCTCGCGCCGCCGCGGCGACTGCGACGCCAGGATGACGCGCGGCGGGGTCACTTCTCCAGCCACAGCGTCACCGGGCCGTCGTTCACGAGGTCCACCTCCATCATGGCGCCGAACTCCCCGGTCTCGACCGGGGTCCCGGTGTCCCGCAGGAGGGCGACGAACCGCTCGTACAGCGGGATCGCCGTCTCGGGGCGCGCCGCCTCGATGAACGACGGGCGCCGCCCTCGGGAGGCGTCGCCGTAGAGGGTGAACTGCGAGACGACGAGGAGGCTCCCCTGCACCTCGCCTAACGAGAGGTTCATCTTGTCGTCGGCGTCCATGAACAGGCGAAGCCCCACCACCTTCTCGGCCATCCACCGCAGCTGCTCCTCGGTGTCGCCGTGGGTGAAGCCGACCAGGAGGACGAAACCGCGCCCGATGCGCCCGGAGGGGCGCCGCGTGCCGTCGTCCTCGCGGATGCGCACCTCCGCCCGTGAGACGCGCTGGACCAGGACGCGCATCGTCGTCCCTACCGGCTGGCGCGGCGCGGCGCGCCACGCCGCACGTCACGCGCCGCGCCGCCCACGGTACCGCACGCGCGCGCGCGCCGCGGCGCTCCCGGCGTGAACGGGGCGTCCGGGACGCGGGGCGCGAGGCGCCCGGGCGCTGGTGCCGCCTGGGGGAAGAGGCGGAGGGGGTGGAGGAGCGTGTCGGTCATGCGGGCAACGGAGGTGGCGACGCGTGGAATGGTGCCTCCCCGCGCGGCGCAACGCCAGCCTAACGGGTGTCGGACACCCGGGCGAGGAGCTCCCCGACGCGCCGCTCGATCTCGTCGGCCACTGCGTTGAACTCCGCCGGTTCCATGTCGCGCGGATCGGGGAGCGCCCAGTCCTCCCGCCGTGCCGCGGGGATCCACGGACACGCATCGCCGCATCCCATGGTCACCACCGCCGCGTACGGTCCGGGCGGGAGCTGGTCCAGCCCGGACGAGCGGTGCGAGGTGAGGTCGTAGCCGCGTTCACGCATGGCCGCGATCGCCCGCGGGTTGATGGTCCCCGAGGGGCGTGATCCCGCGCTGTACGCCTCGACCCGGCCGGCGCCGTGCATGCGCGCGAAGGCCTCCGCCATCTGGCTGCGGTTGGAGTTCTCCACGCACACGAAGAGGATGCGCGGGAGCGCCGGAGTGGAGCGCCCCGCCGCGCCCGGGCCTCCGGGCGCCATCGCGTCCCCTTCGCTCATCGGGGCGGCTCCGCGCCGCTCACGCGGGCTTCCGCGCGCGGACGAACGCGCTCATCACCTTCCCTTCCACCTGCGGGACCAGGGCATCGCCCTCGAGCCCGGCCGACTCGATGAGCGCGCGCGCATCGTCGGCGCTGTAGATGCGCGTCGGCTCGACGGATGCGTCGGTGAAGCCCGCCCGTTCCAGGAGCGCGCGGTACTCCCCCTCCTCGAGGGCCCCCGACACGCACCCGGTGTACAGGGCCACGCTGCGTTGCACCTCCGGCGGGAGCGCCCCCCGCAACACCACGTCGGACACGGCGAACCGCCCGCCGGGGCGCAGGACGCGGAACGCCTCCCGCAGTACCTGCCCCTTGTCGGCCGAGAGGTTGATCACGCAGTTGGAGATGATCACGTCGACGCTGGCGTCGGGGAGCGGGATCTGCTCGATCTCGCCCTTGAGGAACTCCACGTTGGTGGCGCCGGCCCGGGCCTGGTTCTCCCGGGCGAGGGCGAGCATCTCGTCGGTCATGTCGAGTCCGTAGGCCTTCCCCGCCGGCCCGACCCGCCGGGCCGAGAGGAGGACGTCGATCCCCCCGCCGGAGCCGAGGTCGAGGACCACCTCGCCCGGGGAGAGCTCGGCGAGCGCCGTCGGGTTGCCGCACCCTAACGATGCCAGGAGCGCCTGCGCCGGGATCCCCTCCACCTCCCCCGCCTCGTACAGGTCGCTGGTGATCGGATCCCACACCTCGTCTTCGCTCGCGCAGCAGGACGTGCCGCACCCGCACGTGGGGGCAGCCCCTTCGGCGGCACGGCGCGCCGCGGCGCCGTACTTCTCGCGCACCGTGGCGCGCACCGATTCGCCCTCGCTCGCGCCGTCCGTCGCACCCGTCGCACCCGTCGCGCGCCGGCTCATCGTCGTGACGCTCGCGGCGACGCTGGCGGCCTCTCCGCCGCAGCACGACGGGGCACAGCAGCTCTCGCTCTCGTGGTTCATGATCGTGGTGGTCTCGTGTGATCAGGGAAACGACGCCGCCGTGCCGGCGCGGCGTCGCGTTGGCCGTCAGGTGAGGGAGCGCCGCATGACGACGGCGGAGGCCGGACACGCGTCCGCGAACTCGCGCGAGCGCTGCATCGGAGCGGGCGCCGCGTCGCGCGCCGCCCGCGCGAAGCCGAAGCGGGGGAAGTAGTCGGCCGCGGTCGTCGTCAGGAGCCAGACTTCGCGGAGCCCATGGCGAGCCGCCCACGCCAGGCGATCCCGGGTGAGGGCATCGCCCACGCCCTTGCCGCGCCACGCCGCGTCGACCACCGCCGAGCGCAGCAACCCCGCGTCGCCATGCACCTCGATCCCCTCGGCGCCGATGGCGGCGCCACCGCACTCGGCGATGGCGTATCCGTCGCCGAACTGCTCCTCGAGGCCATCGAGGGGGAGCCGGGCACCCCGCAGGAGGCCCTTCACCGCCTCGAGGTCCGAGGCGGTGGCGGGGCGAATCGAGAATGCGGCGTCAGCCATGGCGCGTCCTGGTGGGCGTGCGGGGCCAGTACACCGTCGGCTCGAGCTGCGGCGCGGTGCGCCGCCCCGCCAGCTGCTCCAGCAGCTTGTCCACGCTGACGCAGACGAGCGGACGGGCGCAGGCCACCGGCGGATTTTCATTGATCATCATCGATACATCTCCCCAAAAAAAACGGTCACGGCAGCAGCGCATCGAGCCGAGCATCGAGGCGCTCCCGCAGCGATTCCAGCGCCTCGCGCCGGATCCGGTAGAACATCCACTGTCCGGACTTCTCGGCATCCACGATCCCCGCCTCGCGCAGGATGCGCAGGTGGTGCGAGACCGTCGGCTGCTTGACGGCGACCGCTGCCTCGAGGTCGCAGACGCAGACACGCCCCTCGTTGCGCGCCAGCACGTCGAGGAGCTGGAGCCGGACCGGGTGCGCCAGGAGCTGCAGGTCCTCGGCCAGGCGCTCGGCATCCCGCTGCGAGATCTGCGGCCGGGCCTCCCGGTCGCAGCAGCGCTCACCCAGCTGGCGTTCGACGATGTCGAGGGTCCGTGTCATGGGTGTATCCTAACCCATACATCGAAGCTTGTCAATGCACTATCCGGTCCGCGGCGATGGGGCTGGCGCGACGAGCGGACGACGGGGCCTCCCCCCGTCCCCTCCCCTGCTATTCCACCGTGACCGACTTGGCCAGGTTGCGGGGCTGGTCCACGTTGGCGCCGCGCTTGACGGCCACGTAGTACGCCAGCAGCTGCAACGGCACCGAGGCCAGGATCGGCATCAGGAGGTCGATCGTCCCGGGGATCCGGAACTCGTAGTCGATCTTGCCGTCCAGCGCCGGCTCGTCGCGCGACGTCACGGCGATGACCCGTCCCTTGCGCGCCTTCACCTCGTGCACGTTGGACGTGATCTTGTCGAACACCGAGTCGTGGGGGGCGATGAAGACGACCGGCATCATCTCGTCGATGAGGGCGATGGGGCCGTGCTTCATCTCGGCCGCCGGGTACCCCTCGGCGTGGATGTAGCTGATCTCCTTCAGCTTGAGCGCCCCCTCGAGCGCGACCGGGAAGTTGTAGCCGCGCCCGAGGTACAGGAAGTTGCTCGCCCGCTTGTACTCCTCGGCGATGTCCTCGATTTCCTGGGCGCGCGCCAGCACCGACTGGATGTGCCCGGGGAGGGCGCGCATCCCGGCGATGATCTCGCGGCCGCGCTCCGCCGACAGGGCGCCGCGCAGGCGCCCCAGCTTGAGCGTGAAGAGGAGGAGCGCCACGACCTGGCTGGTGAACGCCTTGGTCGACGCCACCCCGATTTCCGGGCCGGCGTGGATGTAGATCCCGCCGTCGGCCTCGCGCGCGATGGTCGACCCCACCACGTTCACGACCCCCAGCGTGCGCGCGCCGCGCCGCTTGGCCTCGCGCATCGCGGCCAGCGTATCCGCCGTCTCGCCCGACTGCGAGATCACGATGCAGAGCGTCTTGTCGTCGACGATCGGGTTCCGGTAGCGGAACTCCGACGCGTACTCCACCTCCACCGGGATCCGCGCCAGCTCCTCGAGCATGTGCTCGCCGATGAGCGCCGAGTGCCACGACGTGCCGCAGGCGGTGATGACGATGTTCGTGAACGAGCGCAGCTCGTCGTCGGTGAGGTTCAGCCCGCCGAGCTTGGAGGTCCCTTCCTCATCCAGGAGGCGGCCGCGCATGGTGTTCTCGATGGTCTGCGGCTGCTCGAAGATCTCCTTGAGCATGAAGTGGGCGTACCCACCGCGCTCGATCTGCGCCAGGTCCCAGTCGATGTGCGCCACCTTCTTCTTGATCTCGGTGGCGCTCATGTCGATCACGCGGTACCCGTGGTCGTCGAGGACCGCCATCTCGCCATCCTCGAGGTAGACCACCTGGCGCGTGTGCGCGAGGATGGCCGACACGTCGCTGGCGATGAAGTACTCGTTGTCCCCGAGCCCGACCAGGAGCGGGCTCCCCTTGCGGGCGGCGACGATCTTGTGCGCGTCGACGGACGAGATGACGGCGATTCCGTACGTCCCCTCCACCTGCCAGAGCGCCTCGAGCACGGCGTCCTCGAGGTTGCCGTCGAAGCACTCCTCGATGAGGTGCGCCAGCACCTCGGTGTCGGTGTCGGAGGTGAAGACGTAGCCGCGCCCCTCCAGCATCTGCTTCAGGACCGTCGCGTTCTCGATGATCCCGTTGTGCACGACGGCGATCGTCCCGTCCTTGCTGACGTGCGGATGGGCGTTCACCTGGTTCGGCGGCCCGTGCGTGGCCCAGCGCGTGTGCGCGATCCCGGTGGTCCCCTCGACCGGCGAGGCGACGAGGAGGTTCTCGAGCTTGGCGATCTTCCCCGCCTCCTTCACGGTTTTCACGCCCGCGCCATTCATGATGGCGACGCCCGCCGAGTCGTAGCCCCTATACTCGAGGCGCTTGAGTCCTTCGATCAGGAGCGGCGTGGCGATCCGGGCTCCGACGTATCCGACGATTCCGCACATGGGATGTCCTGGCGTGATTCAGGCCGAGAGCGCGTCGAGTGGCGCGCGACAGCGGCGTACGAGTTCCCGTGCCCCCTCCTCCGTCGGCGCCTCGGCGATCACCCGCACGATGGGCTCCGTCCCCGACGGCCTGACGTGCACCCAGCGATCGGGCCAGGTGAGCCGCAAGCCGTCCTGCGTGTCGGCCTCCGCATCGGGAAATGCCTCGCGCAGCGATCGGTACACGGCGTCGAGCGGTGCGTTCGGACGGTCGAGCTTGTCCTTCACGATCTGATACCGTGGATAGCGGGCGATGACTGCAGACAACGTGCCGTCGAATTCGTGCAGTAGCTGCAGGATGAGGGCGGCGGCCAGCGGAGCATCGCGTCCCAGGTGGAGATCGGGAAGGATGACCCCGCCGTTCCCCTCGCCGCCCACCACCGCCCCCACGCTCCGCATCTTCACCGCGACGTTCACCTCTCCCACCGGGGCCAGGATCACCTCGCACCCCGCCTCGGCGGCGATGTCGGCGACGATCCGTGAGGTGGAGAGGTTCGTCACGACCGGTCCCCGCTTCTGCCGCAGGATGACGCGGGCGGCGAGCGCCAGGGTGTAGTCCTCGCCGATCGCCTTCCCTTCATTCGAGACCAGCGCGAGGCGATCGACATCCGGGTCGGTCGCGAATCCGACGACGGCCCCGCTCTGGCGCACCAGCGCCTCCAGCTCCCCGAGGTTCTCGGCGACGGGCTCCGGAGGGCGGTGAAAGCGTCCGTGCGGCTCCAGGTTGATGGCACTCACCCGGCAGCCGAGCCGTTCGAGGAGCGGCGGAAAGATCGTGACGCCGGCGCCGTGGCAGGTGTCGAGCGCCACGTGGAAGCGACGGCGACGGATTCCCTCGGCGTCGATGAACGGGAGCGCGAGGATCGCATCGATGTGGCGGTCGATGGCCTGCGCGTCGGCGTGGACGTTCCCGAGGGTGTCCCAGGTTGCCCGAGGGACGCCGTCCTCCAGGTAGTGTCGCATCGCCGCCCCCTCGGCGGCGTCGAGAAAGAGCCCCGACGAGCCGATGAACTTGAGGGCGTTCCACTCGACCGGATTGTGGCTGGCGGTGATGGCCAGGCCGCCGGCGGCGTGGTGATGCTCGACGGCCAGCTGGACCGTCGGCGTCGGCGCCATCCCCACGTCGAGGACGTCGGCGCCCACCGACTGGAGGGCGGCCACCACCGCGCGGTGGAACATGGGGCCCGAGACTCGGCTGTCCCGCCCGACGACGACGGTGCGCGACGATGAGCGCGCGAGCGAGAACGCGCCGAACGCGGCGGCGAACTGGCAGGCGATTTCGGGCGTGAGCGCTTCGCCGACGCGCCCCCTCACCCCCGACACGCTGACCATCAACCCCTCAAACGTCATCGACCACTCCGTGCACGGTGCGAGGAAGGTAGCGGCGAACTTGTTGCATTCAAGGCACTTACATCGTGACGCACATCACATGGCCGGGGCCGGAACCTAACGAGCCCCCCACCGCGCGCCCGATGCCCGTTACCTTGTCATCGCGCGGAAAGGGGGCCACGACGCGCCCCTGACGACCTGGCCGGCGTCGCCGATTGGGTGGGAATCGAAGGTGATGTGCCCTGGGCCCCGGCAGAAAGACGCGCCACCGCGACAAAGTTTTCGAGACTTCATGAACCACGCATGAGCGATCCGCTCTCCTACCTCCCCCTCGCCATCGCGGCCGCCAACGGCACGCTCGACGGGGTCGAGGCCCGCCGCCTCGTCGCCTCGGGCGTTGCGCTGCTGCAACGCACCGCCCCGCTCGTGCGCGCCCTCCAGGGGAGACGGACGCTGCTGGTCCTCGACCGCGGGGCACCGCTGCTGGTGGCCCTGGCGGCGAGCGACGGGCATCCGGCGATGCTCCTCGACCCGTCGGACGGGGCCCGGGTGACGCGGGAGGGACCTGGGGCCGCGGCCGCGGGGGCGGCGTTCACGGTGCGCGCGCTCGAGACGCACGTCCCGCCCGGGCTGCCACGCGTGATCCTCGACGAGGCGCCCGCGCGCGCGCGGTGGGAGGTGGCGGGGGAGTCTCGCGCCATCGACCTCGCGATGCACGAGGGGTTGCACCTGGAGGGCGAGGGGGACGTCCCCGGGGCCGACGAGGAGGTGCTGGTGCCGGCGGCCGACGACCCCGACGCCGGGTCGTTAGGCACCCCGGTCACGCACCTGCGGCTGCTGGCGGCCGCGCGCGCCACCGGCGAGCGGCTGCGGCTCGCCGCGCGTGACCGCACGCTCACCCTTGCCCCGTGCACACGCCTCTTCGGGCTGGTGACGGGGGTGGTGGCCCCGCTCCTGGCGGGCGGGCGGGTGACCACGGCCCACGGCGAGGACGCGGCCCGCACCGTGGAGCGGCTCGAGGGCGAGGGGGTGTCGATGCTGGTCGGCGCTCCGGCGCACTTCGCGGCGATCCTCGACGCGGTGGAGCGACGGAGGCGTCCGCTCGATGCCCCGGTGCTGCAGCGCTGCCTGGCCGGCGGCGCCCCGCTCGACGCGGCCTTGCGCGAGCGGTGGTACCAGCAGGCCGGCGTGGAGCTGCTGGCGCCCTAACGAGCGCCGATCGGCGGACGCGCCGCTACCGTGCCGAGCTCGCCGATCGCCGACGTGTCGATGGCCCCCGACGACAGCGCGGTGAGGAAGGCGTCCACCACGTCGGGGTCGAACTGCGCCCCCGCGCACCGCCGCAATTCGGCGGTCGTGGCATGGAGCGGGACCCCCGGGCGGTACGGGCGCTCGCTCGTCATGGCGTCGAAGGTGTCGGCGACCGCCGCGATGCGGGCCTCGATCGGGATGTCCAGCCCGGCCAGCCCGTCGGGGATCCCGCGCCCGTCGAAGCGCTCGTGGTGCGAGCGCACGATGTTGAGCGCCATCGGCATCTCGTCGAGCAGGGGGCTCAGGATGCGCCACCCGACCACGGGGTGGGTCATGATGTGCCGGTACTCCTCGTCGGTGAGGGGGCCGGCCTTGTTCAGCACGCTCTCGCGCACGCCGATCTTCCCGATGTCGTGCACCTTCCCCCCCACCTCGACCTGCCTGACGACTTCGGCGTCGAGCCCCAGGGAGCGGGCGATGACGGACGAGTACTTGGCCACCCGCAGCGAGTGGCCGTGCGTGTAGGGGTCCTTGACTTCGAGCGCCTCGGCCAGCGACTGGATGGAGGCGAGGAAGATCTCCTCGAGGCGCCGCGCCTGCACGGCGACCTTTTCCTCGAGCCGGTCCTGGTAGTCGCGGTTCTCGAGGATGAGGCGGCGCTTCTCGAGCGCCTGCCGCACGCGCGCCCGCACCTCGTCCAGGTGGAACGGCTTGGTGATGTAGTCCATCGCCCCTTCGGCGAGGCAGTTCACCGCCGTGCCGACGTCGGCGACGGCGGTGATGAGCATGACCGCCGTGTCGGGGAAGCGCGCGCGGACCTCGCGGAGGAGCCCCATGCCGTCGAGTTCCGGCATCTGGAGGTCGGTGAGGACGAGGGTGGCGGGGCGACGCGAGAGCACGTCCAGCGCCTCGAGCCCCGAGCCGGCCTCCTCGCAGGTGAAGCCGTCGCTCTGCATGAGGCGCACGAGGACGCGCCGGAGGTGCGGCTCGTCGTCCACCACGAGGCACCGCACCGATTCCGCGATCTCGAACGCCGGGTTGGCGGGGGTCAGGATGCGTGGCATCTCCCCTCCCCCGACCGAGGTGAATCCCCTCCGGCCATCCCGGCCGCGGCAGCGTGTGGTATCTTCACGTCGTTCCCTCTCGCACCCAATCTCATGTCGCGCATCTTCGACGAAGACCTGCAGTTCTCGTGTGGCACCCGAGCCGTCCATGCCGGGCAACGCCCCGACCCGACGACGGGCGCCATCATGACCCCCATCTTCCAGACATCGACCTACGCGCAGGACGCGCTCGGCCACAACAAGGGCTACGAGTACGCGCGGGGCAAGAATCCCACGCGCGAGGCCCTCGAGCGTAACATCGCCGCGCTGGAAGGTGGCACGCATGGCTTCGCCTTCGCCAGCGGGATGGGGACGATCGACTCCATCATGAAGCTGTTCAAATCCGGCGACCGCATCCTCTGCGCCGACAACATGTACGGCGGCACCCCGCGCCTGTTCGACCGCATCCTGGCCAACATGGGGCTCGGCTTCACGTATGTCGACACCCGCGACCCGCAGCGGGTGGCCGACGCGATGACGCCCGACGTGAAGGCGGTGATCGTCGAGACGCCGACCAACCCCCTGATGTGGATCACCGACCTCGCCGCCGTGGGCGAGATCGCCCGGCGGCACGGGGCGCTGTTCATCGTGGACAACACGTTCGCGACCCCCGTCTTCCAGCGCCCGCTGGAACACGGGGCCGACATCGTCTTCCATTCCACCACCAAGTACCTAAATGGCCACAGCGACATGGTGGGCGGGTGCGCGGTGGTGAAGGACGACGACCTGGCGGCGCGGCTGCAGTTCATCCTCAACGCCGCCGGGGCGGTCCCCGGGCCGTTCGACGCCTGGCTGGTCCTCCGCGGGACCAAGACGTTGCACCTGAGGATGGCGGCGCACGACGCCAACGGCCGCCAGGTGGCCGCGTGGCTGGCCGAGCGACTCGGTGACGAGCGCGTGTACTACCCGGGGCTCGCGTCGCACCCGCACCACGCGCTCGCCAGCCGCCAGATGTCGGGCTTCGGGGGGATGATCTCGATCGAGCTGGGGTCGCGCGAGAAGGCGGAACGGGTGGTCAACAACCTGCACCTCTTCACCCTGGCCGAATCGCTGGGCGGGGTGGAGAGCCTCGTGTGCCACCCCGCGACGATGACGCACGCCTCGGTCCCCCCCGAGCGACGCCAGCGCCTGGGGATCGGCGATGGGCTGGTCCGCTTCAGCGTCGGGGTCGAGGACGTGCACGACCTCGTGGCCGACATCGATCACGCCTTCAAGGGCGTGGCGTAGCCGGCGGAGGGAAGAGGGCGACACTTTCCCCACGCGCAGGTCGTAGGTAGGTCCACCCGCCGCCGGGCGGGAGCTTCGTCCCCGAACTCCCGTCCCCCGTCTCCCAAATCCCGTCTCGAGAGCCTCCATGCCCGAGCGCATCGTCCTCACCGACATCTCCTCCGCCGCCTGGGAGCACCCCGCCGATCGCGCGGCGCTCAACACCCTTCGCGCGATCCCGGGCTTCGACCAGGTGGTGCGCAAGGTGGCCGCGTACTTCGGGGAGCGCGGCGTGCGCCAGCTCTTCCTGGCCAATGCGGTCCGGGTGGGCCCCGCCCAGCGTCCCCGGCTCTGGGCGCAGTACCAGGAGGTCCTGGCGACCCTGGACTGGAAGGAGGTGCCCGAGCTCTACGTCACGCAGACGCCGCTGGTCAACGCGGCGGCCGTGGGGTTCGAGAAGCCGTTCATCGTGCTCAACTCGGGGCTCATGGAGCTGCTGGACGACGAGGAGCGACGCGACATCCTCGGGCACGAGCTCGGCCACATCATGAGCGGGCACACGACCTACACGACGATCGCGATCATCATCCTCACCATCGGGATCAACAACCTCCCCTTCCTCGCCGGCCTCGCCCTCCTCCCCTTCCAGCTGGCCCTGATGGAGTGGTACCGGAAGGCAGAGTTCTCGGCCGATCGCGCCGGGCTCCTCGCGACGCAGGACTTCCGGGTCACCGCGAGCACCTTCATGAAGATGGCGGGGGGGAAGGAGCTCGACGATTCGCTCTCGGTGGATGCCTTCCTCGAGCAGGCGTCGCACTACGAGGCACAGGGCGACCTGGCCGACAAGGTCTGGCAGGTGATCAACACCGCGTTCCGCACGCATCCGTTCGGGACGGTGCGGGCGGCGGAGTTGCAGCGCTGGGTGCAGTCCGGGGCGTACGAGCGGATCCTGGCGGGGGACTACCGGCGCCGGAGCGACGCGAGTGCCCCGCCCCTGTCGTCGGACATCGAGGATGCGGTCGGTTATTATGGGGAGCAGGCGCGCGGGGCGATGGACTCGCTGAGCGGAGTCTTCGACCGGGCGCGCGACGCCTTCAACACCGCATTCAAGGGATCGTCGGGGACGTGAAGATTCTCCTCCTGGGGAGTGGCGGGCGTGAGCACGCCATCGCATGGAAGCTCAAGCAGGATGACCCATCGCTCGATCTGGTAGCCGCTCCGGGAAATCCGGGGATCGATTCGCTCGGCCGCTGCGCTCCGGTCACCGTGACCGACCCGGCGGCCGTGGTCGCATTGGCGCGTGCGGAGCACCCGTCGCTGGTGATCATCGGCCCCGAGGCCCCTCTGGCGGCGGGGGTCAGCGACGCGCTGCGCGACGCGGGCTTCAGGGTGTTCGGCCCGTCGAGGGCGGCGGCCCAGCTGGAGGCGTCGAAGCGCTTCGCCAAGGAGGTCATGCTCGCGGCGGGGGTACCGACCGCGCGGGCAACCTGGCACGGCGATGCGGAGTCGGCCAAGCGCGCGGTTCGCGCCGGTGGTGCTCCGGTGGTCATCAAGGCCAGTGGACTGGCGGCGGGAAAGGGGGTGGTCGTCGCTGCCACGATTTCCGAGGCCGAGGAGGCGATAGACCGGATGTTCGGTGGGGCGTTCGGCGCCGCCGGGGCGGAGGTGCTGGTCGAGGAGTTCATGGAGGGTGAGGAGCTCTCCATCTTTGCCATCACGGATGGGGAGCACTTCGTGCTCCTGCCGGGCGCACAGGACCACAAGCGCCTGCTGGAGGGGGATGCCGGCCCCAACACCGGTGGGATGGGTGCATACGCCCCCGTTGCGGTCGCCACCGCGGGCGTGCTGCGGGCGACCAGCGAGCGCATCGTGGCGCCAACGCTCGCCGAGATGCGGCGCCGCGGGACGCCCTTCCGGGGGCTCCTGTACGTCGGGTTGATGCTCACGGGCGATGGTCCCAGGGTGGTCGAGTTCAACTGCCGATTCGGCGACCCCGAGACCCAGGTCGTCCTCCCACTGATCGAGGGCGATCTGCTGCCGCTCCTGATCGGCGCCTCGGTGGAGGGGGGGCTGGCCGATGCTCCCACCGTCACGGTCCGTGGTGGCGCCGCGGTGACGACGGTGGTCGCCTCTCCGGGCTACCCCGAGGCGCCGACGACCGGAGCACCCATCGTGCTCCCACCGCTCCCCGAAGGAGTCGTCGCCTTCCACGCCGCAACCAGGCGCCGAGATGACGGGGCGTTGGTGACCGCTGGCGGGCGGGTCTTCGCGGTGACGGCGGTGGCCTCGACCTTCCGCGAGGCCCAACGGCTCAGCCTGGTAGCAGCCGAGTCCGTCCAATTTGCCGACAAGGTGCTCCGCCGAGATATCGGGTGGCGAGAGTTGGCCCGCCGTGCCGGAGCTTCCTGAGGTCGAGACGATCGCGCGCGAGTTGAACGCGCGACTCTCCGGCAGGAGCATCCTGCATGTTCGCGTCGTCCGTGGCGATGTGCTGCGCGGAGCATTCAAGGACGACCTGGAGCATCAATGTCGGGGGCGGCGGATCGAGCGCGTCTGGCGGCGTGGCAAGACGGCGATAATCTCGCTGTCCGGCGGCTGGCACCTCTTGATCCAGCCGCGATTCACCGGTGCCGTCCTCGTGGACGATGCTCCAGCCTCACGGCGCAGCGAAACGGAACCGGGCGAGAGCATGGAGTTGACCTTGCACGTCGAACCCTATGCTCCGGCCGATCCCTACTCCGTCATCGAGTGGGAGCTGGCCGACGGCGGCCGGTTCCGCTACCGCGACGTGCGACGGCTCGGGACGGTAACGCTGGCCGACGACGCCGCGCTCGCCCACTACTGCGCGCGCATCGGTGTGGAGCCACTTGACCCGGAGTTCGCCCCCGACCGATTATCGGGGCTTCTTCGGGGGTCTCGGTTGGCGATCAAGAAGGCACTGATGGACCAGCGGATCGTGGCGGGAGTCGGCAACATCTACGCGAACGAGGCGCTCTGGCGTGCCGGGATCGACCCCTCGCGCGCGGCGCGGGCGCTACGCCGGGACGAGGTGGAGCGACTGCACGAGGCGCTGGTGACGACGTTGAGGGCGTCGGTGCTGGCGCGCGGGACGACCTTCAGGGATTATCGCGACCCCTCCAATCGCGCCGGGGGGTTCGCGGCGCAGCTGCATGCCTACGGGCGTGGCGGCGAGCCGTGCGAGCGGTGCGGGACGAGGCTCGCCGAGACGCACGCCATCGACGGGCGCACGACGGTCTTCTGTCATCGATGCCAGCACTGACCCCGACCGAGCGGCGAGCGGAGGCGAAGCGCCTGGCCGCGCTGCGCGAGATCGTGCGCGGCTCGGCGGCGGACCGACCGGGGGTGTATCGGATGCTCGGCGAGGGGGGGGAGGTGGTGTACGTCGGAAAGAGCAAGAAGGTGCGGACGCGCCTGCTGAGCTACTTCCGGGCGGCCTACCCGAAGGAGAAGGGGGCGAGGATCGTCCGCGAGGCGGCGACGATCGAGTGGAGCTATGTCCCCAGCGAGTTCGCCGCCCTGTTGGAGGAGCTGCGGCAGATCAAGCGCCTGCGTCCGCGGTTCAACGTGGCGATGAAGCGCGACGCGCGGCACTACGCCTTCGTGCGCATGGGGGGAGGGGTGGCGCCGCGGCTCACCGTGGTGCGGGGGTCGGGGGCCGGGGAGCGGGGGGGGGTCTACTACGGGCCCTTCGTCGGCGCCGAGCGGTTGCGCGACGCGCTTCGGGAACTGGGCGATGCGCTGGGGCTGCGCGACTGCACGCTCGACCATCGAATGCGCTTCGCCGACCAGGGGGAGCTTCTCCCCTTCCCGCCGCGCACGCCGGGGTGCATCCGGCACGAGATCGGGACGTGCCTGGGGCCGTGTGTCGCGGCCGTCCGCGAGGCGGAGTACGACGACCGCGTGCGGCAGGCGCGGGCCTTCCTGGAGTGTGCCAGCGACGAGCCGCTGGAGCGTTTGCGGGCGGCGATGCAGGGGGCGAGCGACGCGCTGGCCTTCGAGCGGGCGGCCGCGCTGCGCGACAAGCTGCAACGCCTGGAGGGGCTGCGCGAGCAGTTCGCCCGCCTGCGCTTCGCCGTGGAGTCGCTGACGTTCGCGTACATCGTCCCGGGGCACGGGGGCGAGGATCGCTTCTACCTGATCCGGCGCGGTGTGGTGCGGGGGGACTTTCCCGCCCCCCGAACGCCTGCCGAGTGGGAGGCGCTGGGCGACGCCTCCCAGCGCGTGTTCGAGGGCGGGACGTCGGAGGCGGTGGCGACGGTTCCCGCGCACGAGATCGACGAGCTCCTGCTCGTGACGTCGTGGTTCAGCACGCGCCCGGAGGAGTTGCAGGCCACGGTCCCGGCCGACGCCATCGGGATGGCCCCGCGGCGTTAGGCACGCGCGCGGTGCGGCGCGATCTCGGTGCGGCGGCGCCGGCGCGCGCCCCCGCGCCCGGGGCGATCAGTTCCGCGCGGCGGCGGCGGGGCAGGCCCGGTCGATCGCCGAGCGCAGTTCGGTGAGTCCGTAGGGCTTGGCCAGGAGCGCCGTCGCCCCGCCGAGGGCCCGGATCTCGCCCGCCGCCTCGGCGGCGTAGCCGCTGACGACGACGGCGGGGAGGTGGGGGCGCGATCCGCGCAGCGAGGCGATGAGCTGCGGCCCCGTGCGGCCGGGCATGCGGTAGTCCGTGATGACGAGGTCGCAGCGCGCCCCGTGATCGCGGAACCACGCCTCGGCGTGGGCCGCCGAGGGGGCAGTGGCGACCGTGTGCCCCATCGCGGCGAGCGCCCGTCGCGTGGACTCCAGCACCGCGGGCTCGTCGTCGACCACGAGGATCGTCCACGGCGTTGCACGTGGCGGAGGGGCGATCCCGGGCGCCGCGGGGGGGCGGGCGGGGAGCGGGCGCCCCTCCGCCGGCGCCGGCGACCGGGCGGCGCCTCCCGCCACCGCGGCGGCGGGTTCGGCGAGCGGGACGCAGACCGTCACGGCCGTCCCGGCCCCGACGGCGCTCTCGAGGCGCACCGTCCCGCCTAACGACCTGACCAGCCCGCGCACCGTGTGCAGCCCCAGCCCGGTCCCTCCGTGCGGGGCCTTGGTGGTGAAGAACGGGTCGAAGGCGCGGGCCAGGGTCTCGGGCGACATTCCCTTCCCCGTGTCACGGACGCGGAGCCGGCAGTTGCGCCGCCCCCACTCGTCCACGAGGTCGACCTCGAGCGTCAGCGTCCCCCCGGCCGGCATCGCCTGCACGGCGTTCATCGCGAGGTTCATGACGACCTGGTGCCACTCGCTCGCGCTCCCGCACGTCGCCCCCGTGGGGGTGGTGTGCACGTCGATCGTCACGAGGGGGCCGGCGTGCGGGCGCACGATGCGCGCCACCTCCCGCGCCACCTCGGCCACGTCGCACGTCCCCGCCTCGGCGAGCCTCCCCTGCGGCAGCACGAGGAGGCGATGCACCAGGTCGCGCCCGCGGTCGGCCGAGGCGCGGATGTCGCCGAGCACCTCGCGCTGCTCGGAGGAGAGCTCCTCCGAAAGGAGCAGCTCGACGTTGGCGACGATGGGCGCGAGGAGGTTGTTGAAGTCGTGCGCGACCCCGCCCACGAGCGTCCCGAGCGCTTCGAGCTTCTGGCTGCTGCGCCGCTCGGACTCCGCGCGCACGCGCGCCTCCGCCTCGCGCTCGAGTCCATTGACCAGGACGGCGACGGAGAGGGTGGCCAGGAGGCCCAGCATCGTCGTGTTGAGCCCGGACATGACCCAGAGGAGCACGGGGTACTCGACGCGCGCCGCCCAGGGAAAAGCACGGGCCGCCACGCCGAACCCGAGTGCGACGAAGAAGGCCGCGTTGGCCAGGACCACGGCCAGCCCGGCGCGCCCGCTGATGAGCATCCCCGCGCAGAGGGCCGCCATGGTCAGCCAGACGGCGCCGGCGGTCCGGAAGCCGGCCAGGGCGAGGGCGAGGGCGCCGATGACCCAGAAGGCCCCGATGAAGGTCCAGGCGCGCGCGCGATACGTGGGGCGCCGGCTGAAGAGGACGTAGGGGACGGTGCCGTACGCCACGAGGTCGACGACGATCATCGCCCACAGCCCGCGATCGACGTAGGTCCAGATGGCGACCAGCAGCGGCGGAATGCCGAACACGAGGGCGGAGCCGAGCATGGACGCGAGGATGCGCCCGCGCCAGTGCTCGAGCGCCGAGGCGCCATGGAGCCCGAAATGGTCGGCGCGACGCCGCGACCAGTCACGGGTCCAGCGGCGAAGCGACGAGAGACGGGAGGGAGTGGGGAACGTCACGCGGGAAGTATCGACGGCGGTGGCGCAAATGCCCAGTGGCACCCGCTACACGCACGACGCCCGGAGGACGTCACCATTGGGAAGTTCCCATGGGCGCGCCGCGACTCGTTAGGCCCGCTCGCCGAACGCGCGGTTACGCGGAGAGCTCCACCAGCTCCACGTCGACGGCGCCGCCGGCGCCGATGGTGAGCCGCGCCACGCTCGGCACGATGTCGAATCGCCGCGGGCCTGCCGCCCCCGGGTTCACGACCAGGCGAGCGCCGGCCCGCGCGAACAGAGGACGGTGCGTGTGGCCATAGACGATGACGTCGGCGTCGTAGGCCGCGAGGAGACGATCCACGGTGGGGACGCCCAGCTCGTGTCCGTGGCTCACGTGGATGCGGACGCCGCGCTCCACGCGCTCGATGGCGCGGACCAGCCGCGGATGGTCGGGGTCGTCGCAGTTTCCGCGCACGGCGATGGTGGGGGCGATGAGGTCCAGCTCCATGAGCACCTCGTCGCCGCACACGTCGCCGGCGTGCAGGATGAAGGCGACGCCGCCCAGGGCGCGGTGCACGTCGGCACGCACCTGCCCATGCGTGTCGGAGATGAGCCCGATGACGAGGGAGGCGTCGCTCACGGGGGCGCCGCTCACGAGGGCGCCCTCCGCTCAGGCATTGAGGGCGTCCGGCTCGCCGCCCCAGCGCCTGACGAGTGCGTGCTCGACGTCCAGGTGATCGAGGATGCGGGCGACCA
>MEDZ01000024.1 GCA_001724275.1 Gemmatimonadetes bacterium SCN 70-22 | reverse complement strand
CCCCGTCATCGTCCCGGGGTGGCCGCGCCCGCGCGGCTACGCCGACGGGATGTCGGCGCGGGGACGCGTCGTCGTCACCGCCGGGCAGACCGGCTGGAATCCCGTGACCCTGCAGTTCGAGAGCGACGACTTCATCGCGCAGTGCGCCCAGGCGATGCGCAACCTCATGACGGTGCTGGGCGCGGCGGGGGCGACGGCGGGCGATCTCGTCCGGCTCACCTGGTACATCACCAGCCGCGACGAATACGCGGCGGCCGCCGCCGAGGTCGGGCGCCTGTACCGCGAGGTCGTGGGGCGCCACTTTCCCGCGATGTCGGTGGTGGTCGTCGCGGGGCTGGTCGAGCCGCGGGCCAAGGTGGAGATCGAGGCCACGGCGGTCGTCCCGGAGTAGCGCGCCGCGCCCGGCACCCTGGTCCGCCGCGGCGACGCCGACGCGTCGCCCCATCGCGTCGATCCGCGATCCAGGCCGGAGCGTCAAGCCGTCGCGGGCGATGCGGCCATCGCGATGCGCGCGGTGATGTTGGCCCCCTTCCCCAGCAGGGGGATGAGCGACGCCGCCGCCATCGCCGACGTCTCGATCGCCGTCGTCCGCGCGATCCTCTTCCGGCGGGGGAGTGGAACGAGACGTCCGTGCGGGGCGCGGGAGGCGCAGGGTGCTTGGCAAGGGACGGCCGGCGGGGGATATTCCTTCGGCTCCGCCTAACGTCGTGCGGCCGGCTTCCCGACCGGCCGGCGCTCCCTCCACGCCGACTCGTCGTCGCCTCGCCCATGGTGAGAATGTCGCGTCCCACCCCAGCCACCGAAGACCTGGCCCTCGTCCTCGGCGGGGGCGGCGCGAGGGGGGCCTACCAGGCGGGGTTGCTGCGGGCCATCGCGCGGCGGTACCCGCACCTGCGCATCCCCATCCTCGCCGGCGTGTCGGCGGGAGCGGTCAACACCATCCACCTCGCCTCGCACCGCGGGACATTCGAGGAGTCCACGGACCAACTCGTTAGGCACTGGCTGTCGATGACCCCCGAGCAGGTGTACCGGGTCGACGCCCACTCCCTCCTGTCGGGCGTCATTCGATCCGGCTACGGGCTCCTCTCCTCCGACCCCACGGAGCGCGAACGGGTGCGCGGCATGGTCGACACGGCGCCCCTGCGCGCGTTCCTCGAGCGCACCCTCGAACGCGACGAGGACGGGGCGCTTCCCGGCATCCAGTACAACCTGTCGCGCGGCACGCTGAGCGCGGTCGCCCTCAGCGCGACGAGCTATACCACCGGCCAGTCCGTCACCTGGGTCGAGGGGCGCCGCCCGTCGCTGTGGGAACGCCCCCAGCGTCGCAGCCTGCCGGCACGGCTCGGCGTGGACCACGTCATGGCCTCGGCCGCCCTCCCGATCTTCTTCCCCGCGGAGCGCGTCGGCAACGAATGGTACGGCGACGGGGGCATCAGGCTCACCGCCCCGCTCTCTCCGGCCCTGCACCTGGGCGCCTCGCGCATCCTCACGATCTCGACGCGGTCCAACGCCGCTCGCCCCGTCCCCACGGTCAGCGAGGCCGCGCCCTATCCGCCGCCGGCCCAGGTCCTGGGGACGCTGTACAACGCCGTCTTCCTCGACGTCATCGACCAGGACGTCATGCGGCTGAACATGATCAACGAGCTGGTCCGGAGGCTCGCACCCTCGCAGCGCGAAGGGCTGCGGATCATCGACATCCTCGTCCTGCGCCCGTCGGTCGACCTCGGAATCCTCGCGCGCGAATACGAACCGCGACTCCCGAAGGTGTTCCGCTTCCTCACCCGAGGGCTGGGGACGCGCAAGTCGACGAGTCCCGACATCCTGTCGTTGGTGATGTTCCAGGAAGACTACCTCCGGCGCGTCGTCGACCTGGGAGAGGCGGACGCAGAGCAGCACCACGCGCGCATCGCCGCCTTCATCGAGGGCGATCTGTCCGGGGCGGCGTAGTGGAGGGGAGGCGCGGGGCGGAACGGCCGCGGAATGGCATGATGCGGCCCGAGAGGATTGGGTGAGGGGCGGGGGACGGATGAGGGGCAAATTTCGTTCGGGGGGGGCCCCATGTCCCCCAGGCGGAATTTTCATCCCCCTGTCGCTCCCGAGCGACGCCCCGCGGGACCAGGACCCCACACCCCTCCCGCCGCACTCCCTCCACCTCAGGCCATTCCGTCCCCCGCGGGGCGCAATCCCCCCCCCCCCCCCCCNCCCCCCCCCCCCCTCCCCGTCGAGCCGTTCCCGCCACACCATCCCAAGGGGCGAATGCGCAACGACTTGCCCGCGACGCGTCGCCTGTGCCCTTCGGGGTAGGTCGTCCCTCGACCGCCCCGGCACGGGTGATGCACTTGTGATGTGGCGCACACCGGTGGCATCGTCTCTCCATGGCGACAACCCCCGGATGGCGATTCGATCCGGTGTGCGCCACCCGAATTCAGCGGCTGTCCCTTGGACGGCCTCGATCCTTGCCGTATCAACCCCCTTCGATACGGTGGATGGAAAGTGGGCTGGGTCCCGGAACCCAGCCCACTTTTCATTGTCCTGTTCCGCGAATATCGTGACTCGCCCCCGGCTGGACCCGGCTGGCCCTGGCTGGCCCTGGCTGGCCCTGGCTGGCCCTGGCTGGCCCTGGCTGGCCCTGGCTGGCCCCGGCCCTCCCCGCTGGCTCGTCGCGCGACCGAATCCAGACGCCCCTTCGTACCATGAGTCCAACGCGACCCACCGGCGCCGAAGCGCTCGTCGCCCCGCTCTACCTGGTGGCCTTCCTCCTCGTGGCGACCCCCGCCATGGACTTCGCCACCAGTATCGTCCCCATCCGGGCCGGCAGCATGGAATGGCGCTTCGCGTCGGTCGGCCTCCTCTCCGGTTTCCTCCTCACCCCGCTGCTGGGCATGGCACTCGCGACGGGGGTCGCGCATTTCGCCGGGCACCCGCGATTCCTCCGGATCCTGGCGATCCTGAACCTCCTCGTCAGCATCACGCTGCTCGTCGTGCTCGTCTTCTTCCTGCTCGACGTCGTGCAGCTGCAAGGCGGCGTGCAGGAGGAGGCCAAGCCGGCCTTCGCGACCGCGGCGCTCAAGGCGCTCGTCAAGCACGCCACGTTCATCATCGCGCTCGCCTTCCTGGCGTGGCGCGGGATCGGCATGTCGCGCCGGTCGTCCCGCGACGCGAAGCGCACCACCGCCTCGATCATCGTCGGAGGATAGATGCGCCCAGACGCGCCGGCGTCCGCCGGCGACGACGCGGCACTCGTCGTCACCTCGCGCGACGGGGCGATCGCCACGCTGGTGATCAACCGTCCCGACAAGCACAACGCCCTCAGCGCCGGCGTGCGACGGGCACTCCTCGACGCCGTGAGCGCATGCTCGGCCGACCCGGACGTCCGCGTCATCATCATCACCGGGGCGGGGGAGAAGTCGTTCGTCGCCGGCGCCGACATCGCGGAGTTCGCGACGCGCACCCCCGTGGACCAATACCGGGTGATGCGCGCGCCGTCTCCGCTCGAGGCCATCGAGCGCTCGCCCAAGCCGGTCATCGCCGCCATCAACGGCTACTGCCTCGGGGGAGGACTCGAGCTCGCGATGGCCTGCGACTTTCGCCTGGCCTCGGACCGGGCGCGCTTCGGCCAGCCCGAGATCAATCTCGGGATCATCCCGGGCGGGGGCGGGACGCAGCGCCTCCCCCGGCTGATCGGGCTGGGCCACGCGATGCGCATGATCCTGAGCGGCGAGCCGATCGACGCCGCCGAGGCGCTGCGCGTCGGGCTCGTCCAGGACGTCGTCCCGTCGGAAGACCTGATGAGCCGGACACGGGACATCGCGGGCAAGATCGCCGCCAAGAGTCCCGTCGCCCTGGCGGCGGCGAAGGAGGCGACGCGTGCGGCCCTGCAGACCCCGCTTGCCGAGGGGCTGCGCGTGGAAAGTGGACTCTATCTCCTGGCCTTTTCGAGCGCGGACAAGGACGAGGGGGTGCGCGCCTTCCTCGAGAAGCGTCCCCCGCACTTCACGGGGCGATAGGGGTAATTCACCGGGTGGGACAGACGGTTCGCCCCAACCCGCTTGTCGCGCATCACCGATCCCCCCAATGTTCGTATCCAGGTGATGGAAGTGACGCCGGCCACCCGGCCGACCGCCATCACGGGCCGTGAGGTTCCCCCCATGCTGTTTCGACGCATCATCGAGTCGAATGCGCGCGCATCGCTGATCGCGGCCGTCGAGGGGTACGCGGTGAGCATCGTCGCGCATGCGGCCCTCCTCGGTGGCACGCTGGTCGTGACGCACGACGCGCGACCGTCGAACGTCGCGGATTCGTTCACCCCGGTCGCGTACTTCATCCCGCGTGACCGGATCATCGGATCGCGACCCAAGCAGGAGCGCATCACCTACATGTCGGCCGACGCCCTCGGCGGGGGCGCCGCGTCGGGGGCCGGGGACGAGACGTACCGGAAGCCCGCACCGGATCCTGGCCCCGGGCTGCAGGAGATGAGCAGCAAGCTCGCCGACGACGCGGATTCGGCGCCCCAGGCGGACGGCGACTCGATCATGACGGTCCTGCAGGTGGACACCGCCGCCGCGCGCTACGACGACAGTGCCGCCCCTCCCTATCCCCCGAAGCTGCTCGAGCAGCGCATCGAGGGGTCCGTCGGGATCCAGTACGTCGTCGACACGACGGGATACGCCGACACCTCGAGCGTCGTGATCCTGTCGGCGACCCACGAGGAATTCGCGAAGTCGGTGCGCCGCACGCTGCCGCAGATGCACTTTCGTGCGGCGGTCATGAACGGACGCAAGGTGCGGCAGCTGGTCCAGCAGATGTTCGCCTTCCGCATCGATACCTCGCTCATCGCGCAGCAGAAGAAGCAGGACAGGCCCGAGCCGCGTTAGGCGCCAGCGCGCGCGGTCGGAGCCGAGCGACCGATTCGGCCGGCCGCGAGTGCGCGGCGACGACGCGGAGGGGGACCACCCGATTGTCGCGCGAGCGCCGGCGCACCATTCTCCCCGCATGTCGAAGCCATTCGTGCATTCGCCCCCTCCGCTTCGCGGCGTCTTCCGTACGGACGATGCCGCGCGTGCCGTGTACGCCGAGAGCGCCGGCGTGTTGCAGCGCCTGCCGCGCGCGGTCGCCGTCCCCGCCGATGCCGACGACCTGCAGGTGCTGGTGCGGTGGGCCGCGGCGCAGCGCGTCCCGCTCATCGCGCGCGGTAGCGGGAGCAGCATGTCCGGGGGGGCGGTGGGTGACGGTGTCGTGGTCGACCTCTCGCGGTTCACCGCGCTGTCGCCCGTGGACGTCGTGCGCCGCGCCGTGCGGGGCGGAGCCGGCGTCCTGCGCCGCGACGTGGAGCACGCCGCCAATGCCGAGGGGCTGCGCTTCCCGGTCGACCCGTCGAGCGGGACCTTCGCCACGATCGGGGGGATGGCGGCGACCAACGCGGCGGGGCCGCGCGCCCTGGCGTACGGCGCGATGCGTCGCTGGGTCCGGGCCCTCGATTGCGTCTTTGCCGACGGGAGCCGGGCCACGGTGCGTCGCGGCGAGCCCCTTCCGGAGGGAACCACGGCGCTCGATCGCTGGGGCGCGGTGGCGGGAGAGTGCCGCCGGGCCGCCGGCGCGCTCGCGGCCCCGCGCGTCCGCAAGGAGTCGTCAGGCTACGGCGTGCACGACTACGCGGCGAGCGGAGAGCTCATCGACCTCCTGGTCGGGAGCGAGGGCACCCTCGCCCTCTTCGCGGCCGTCGAGCTGCAACTGGCGCCGATCCCGCCGGCCACCGCGAGCGTCCTCACGTCGTGGCCCTCGCTCGACCTCGGGATGGTGGGCGCCTCGCTCGCCCGCCAGTCCGGGGCCGCCGCGTGCGAGCTCCTCGACCGCACCTTCCTCGACGTGGCCCGCAGCGGCGCCCCGCTCCCCGTGCCTAACGATGCCGAGTGCGTGCTCCTGGTCGAGCTCGAGGGTGACGGGCTCGAGGGTGACGGGCGCGAGGGGACGGGCGCGGTCGCCGATCGCGCCAGGGCGCTGGCCGCGGCCTGCGAGCGGCACGGGGCATCCAGCGCCCTGGTGGGGCTCGACGAGGAATCGGAAGAGGCGCTGTGGGCGCTGCGGCACGCGGCCAGCCCCATCCTGGCCCGGCTCGATCCCCACCTGAAGTCGATGCAGCTGGTGGAGGACGGATGCGTCCCCCCGGAGCGGCTTGGCGACTACGTGCGCGGGGTGCGGCTGGCGATGGAGCAGGCGCGGCTTCGCGGCGTCGTCTTCGGGCACGCGGGCGATGCGCACGTCCACGCCAACGCCCTCGTCGACGTGCGCGAGGACGACTGGCGGGAGCGCGTCCAGGCGCTGTTCGACGACGTCGTCACCCTGACCGCTTCCCTGGGCGGGACGCTGGCGGGGGAGCATGGCGACGGCCGCCTGCGCACGCCCGTCCTCGAACGGATCTGGCCACCCGAGGCCCTGTCCCTCTTCCGGCGCGTCAAGGAGGCGTTCGATCCCGCCGGGATCCTCAACCCTGGCGTGAAGCTCCCGGCGGGTGCGGAGCGGGCGCTTTCGGGCATCAAGTACGACCCGCAGCTCCCCCCCCTCCCGGACGATGCGCGACGCGTCCTGGCCCGCGTCGAGCGCGAGCGCGCGTACGATCGGTCTCGTCTGGAGATGCTCGGCGAGCCGGACTAGGTTTCGCGCCACCGACGCACGTCCCGCCCCTCGCCTCCCGCCTCGCGCCCCATGCTGTACTACGAACCGCGTGTCACCGTCCTCGCCCGCCCGGCCTTCACCGAGCCCGGGCACCTCCCGGTGCAGTGGAAGGGAGAGTCGAGCGACGGCGAGCGGCTCGCCGAGTTTGCCGGGCGGCTGTGCTACATGAGCCAGCGCAACCCCGCCGGGCGCGCGACGCGCGAGTACCTGGAGAACATCCTCAAGCAGGGGCACGGGAGCGTCCTCGAGCACGCCAACTACTCGTTGCTGCTGGAGGGGATCTCGCGCTCGCTCACGCATGAACTGGTGCGCCACCGCGCGGGCTTCGCCTACTCGCAGTTGAGCCAGCGCTACGTGGACGAGTCGGAGGCCGCCTTCGTCGTCCCCCCGGCGATCGTCGGTGACGAGGCGCTGGAGCGGGCGTGGCGGGAGCAGATGGAGGCGGCCCAGCGCTCGTACGTGGCGCTGGTGGACGACCTGATGCAGCGGTATGCGTGGGTGTCGGACAAGGTGCACCGGCGCAAGATGGCGCGTGAGGCCGCGCGCGGCGTCCTCCCCAATTCGACCGAGACCAAGATCGTCGTGACCGGGAACGTGCGCGCCTGGCGCACGATGCTCGAGCTGCGCTGCGGCGAGGGGGCGGAGCTCGAGATCCGGCGCCTCGCGGTCATGGTCCTGCGGACGCTGCAGCACGAGGCGCCGGCCTTCTTCGGCGACTTCGAGATCTACCTGGCCGAGGATCGCCGCGAGTCGGCGCGCCCGGGCTACCACAAGGTCTGACCCGGGGCACGGCGGGCGCGCCCGCATCGGCGAGGCCCCAGCGCGCGCGCCTCGCCCTCCAAGTTCCGGCACCGGCGCCCCAGAAGCGGGGCGCCGGTGTCGTTTCCCCCTCGCCGCGCGTGACCTAACGGGACTCGGTGCCGTTAGGCATGATCGTTGCGTGGTGCGGAAGTTGCCGGTTGACCGCCGGTTCCCGGGCGCGTAGTATGGCGCCGGTTTGGCGGCCTCGACCATGACGACAGCACCTGGCGCACGACGATGCGGATTGGCGTGGCGTTCGACGAGGGACCTAACGAGGATGGAGCGATGGCGTCCCAGGCGCTCGCCCCGCTCGGCGACGTCGTTCCCATCCCCGTGGGCGACCGCCTTGCCGACCTCCTGCGCGCGACGCGCCCCGACATCGTCCTGAACCTGGCCCACGGCAACGGCTCGCCCGAGCGCCGGCTCCGGGTCCCCGCCTCGCTCGAGGCGCTCGACATCCCCTTCTGCGGGAGCGACTCGGCCACCCACTCGACCTGCGTCGAGCGCCCGCGGCTCAAGGCGATGCTCGCGGCGCGTGGCATCCCGACCGCCACCGCCACGGTCGTCGATGCGCCGGGGCAGCTCGCCCCGTTCCGTCACCGCGCCTTCCCGGTGGCGATCCGGCGCGCCCGCGGCGTCTCCTCGTGCTTCGCCACCCTCGTGGCCCACGACTTCGACGATCTCGAGGCGATCGTCGCCGAGCTGCGTGCCGCGTCCGATGAGCCGGTCCTCATCGAACGCTTCCTGCCTGGCGAGTCGTTCGCCTGCACCATCCTGGGGAATGGCACGGAGTCGGTGGCGCTTCCGGTCGTTAGCGTCCCCAACGACCCGTATGCCGCCGCCCCGGCGGTCCCGTGGGCGAAGCCGGTGCGCATCGCCCACGGGCTGGCCGAGGACATCGCGTCGATCGCCATGCGCGCGTTCCACGCGCTCGGCTGCCGCGACGTGGCCCGCATCGACATCCGGCTCTCCGACGCCGGCGTCCCGCACGTCTGCGGCGTCGAGCCCGTCCCCGCCTTCACCGGCAGGGGCGACGGGGCGATGATCTCGGCGGCACGCGCCGCCGGCGTGGGCGAGGCAGAGCTGGTCCAGCGCTGCCTCGTCGTCGCGGCCGCGCGCGAAGGGATCCGCCTCCCGTCGGCCCCGGCACTCCGTCGCATCTCGCGCCACACACCGCCGGGGGTGCACCCTCGCTGGGTGACAGGGGGGTGAGTCGCCCGAGGCGCGCCCCGTGCGCGCGCGGTCGTCATCCGCCATCCCGCCGTCCCGCCATCCACCATCCACCATCCCCTCACGCGCCCGTTCGTCCCCGCCGGCGATGCCCCCTTGTCGGGCGAGCGATCGCGTGTGAGTATCCGACGTCCCCCACGAGGCAGGGCACGATGTCACCGCGCATCGTTCACGCGCGCCACGCCCCTCGGTTGTGCGCCGGTTCGACCCCCCACATCGCCGTCCGCGAGGTCATCGCCACGTGGGCGTCGGCCAGGAAGATCGCCTCGATCGCGGCAATGACAGCATTGGCCGCAGTCGCGGCCTGCGCCAGCGGCGGCGCCAAGCGCGGGGGCGTAGCAGAGAAGCGCACCGACATCATCTACAGGAACGAGATCGCCAAGTCCACGGCGCAGAACGCGTACGATGCCGTGAGGCTCCTGCGTCCCGCCTTCCTCTCCGGCCGAGGCCCCACCACCCTCCTGCAGCCCCGCGCCAGCAGCGTCGCGCCCGTGGTGTACCTCGACAACCAACGGTTCGGCGACGCCAGCACGCTGCGCAACATCCCGGTGGACGGGATCGTCGAGATCCGCTTCATCGGCGCCTCGCAGGCGCAACTCCGCTGGGGCATGGACCACCCCTCGGGGGCGATCCTCGTCGTGACCGGGACGGCACGGGCACCGTAGCGCACGTCCCCTTTTCCTGCCGGTGCACCCCGGCATCTTTACGGGGGCGCAACAACCAGTCGACCGGCAGTGGAGTCCCCGTGGACGTCGTGACATCGAAGGCGCGCCCCCCGAAAGGAGAGCGCGCCGGCAATCCCCCATCCCGTGCCCCACTCGGCGGACGGCGACTCGGCGCAACCGTGCGTCGCGTACGCGGCGTCTGTGCCGCGCTCGTCGTCGTCCTGGTGCCGGCATGCAGCGACGACCCCGGGGGCCCCGGCACCCCCATCCCTCCCGGCGTCTCGGCCGTGGAGGTGGTCCCCGCCACCGCCTGGCTTCCGGTCGGCGCAACGCTTCCGCTGGCAGCGAGCGCGCGAAGCACCGCGGGCGGCGCCGTCGGCGGCGTGACCTTCGACTGGTCGAGTGACGCGCCGTCGATCGCCTCCGTCAGCAGCAGCGGCGTCGTACAGGCGGTCGCGGCGGGACAGGCGCGCGTCACCGCCCGCGCGGGCTCGCTTCGCGCGACCGCGGAAGTGACCGTCGTCGGGACGGCCGCGCGTGTCCCGTCGTTCGGCGTCGAGCATGAGGGCGTCACCGACGTGTCGCTCCTTGGCATCTGGGTCGACGCGGCGAGTGGCGAGGGATTCGCCGTGGGGCAGGAGGGCGTGGTCCTGCAGGGGGCGGGAGGGCGATGGCGCCTCGTCAGCACCGGGACGAGGGAGACGTTCGTGGGCGTCTGGGGATCGAGCGCACGCAATGTCTTCGCCGTGGGGACCGGGGGGGCAATCTGGCACTATGACGGGGCGTCGTGGGCGCCGATGCCGACGCCGACGGGCGAGACGCTCCTCGACGTCTTCGGTCTCGGCCCCAGCGACGTCTACGCGGTCGGGACCGGCGGGACCGTCCTGCGCTTCGACGGCTCGGCATGGACGGTGATGTCGAGCGGGCGCGGGTGGGAGCTGTGGGGGATCTGGGGGACCGCCCCCGACGACCTGTGGATGGTGGGGCAGAACGGCGTCGTGGTGCGCTACGACGGCGCGCAGTTCCGCGAGGTCCCCTCGCCCACCACGGGCGCGCTGTTCGGCCTGTGGGGCAGCGCGCCTAACGACGTGTGGGCCGTCGGCGTCAGCGGCTTGATGCTGCACTATGATGGCGGCGGGTGGCAGCAGGTGAGCGCCGTGACGCGCCGCAACCTGTTCGGCATCTGGGGACGCACCGCCGCCGACATCTACGCCGTGGGGAACACCGGTGCCGTGCTGCATTTCGACGGCCAACAGTGGCGCGAGCTCGCCAACCCCGGCACCGGGCAGAACCTGCGCGGCGTCTGGGACGACGGCGCCGGCGGCGCCGCGCTCGCCGGGTGGGACGGGACGGTCCTTCGCGGGAGCGCCGCCACCGGGTGGCGCACCGACATCACCTCGCCCGTGCTGATGTCGGTGTGGGGGCCCGGCGATGGCACGCTGTACGCGGTGGGTGGCGGAGGCGCGGTCTTCGAGCGCAGCGGGGCGCAGGGGTGGACGCTCGCCGACGCACCGCCGGCGCAGCCGCTGTACGGGGTGCACGGCGCCTCACCCACGCAGGTCTACGCCGTCGGCGACACCGGCGCCATCCTCCGCTACGACGGGTCCCGCTGGACGCCGGAGGCCAGCGGCGTCAACGTGCTGCTGCGTTCAGTGTGGGCGGCGGACCCGTCGCACGTCTTCATCGTCGGCGAGCGCGGCGTCATCCTCCGATCGGCCGGCAACGGCACCTGGAGCGCCCAGGCGAGCGGCACCAACGCCTTCCTCCGGCACGTCTGGGGACTCTCGCCCACCGACGTCTACGCCGTCGGCGACTCCGGACTCGTCCTGCGCTACAACGGGACCACGTGGTCCGGCATGCCGACCCCCACTCGCCAGCTGCTCCGCGGCATCTGGGGGACCGGGGCCAGGGACATCTTCGCGGTGGGCGACTCGGCAACCATCCTGCGCTACGACGGGGTGCGCTGGTACGCGATGCCAAGCCCGGTCAACAAGGCGCTGCGTTCGGTCTGGGGGACGGGCCCCACCGACGTCTACGCGCTGGGTGAGGACGGCGTCATCATCCGGTTCGATGGGACGAGCTGGCAGGCGCTGCCCTCTCCCACCACGCGCTACCTCATCGCGCTGTGGGGCGAGCCGGGGCAAGGACGGCTCTTCGGGGTCGGGCTCCTCACGACCATCCGGGGGCCCGGACACGGGAGGCTCACGCCTCCTCTTCTTCCTCCTTTCTCGACTTCGCCGCCTCGGCCACCACCCGCTGCGCCGCGTCGGCGGGCATCTGCTCGTAGCCGTGGAAGCGCCGGCGGTAGGTGGCGTGGCCATGCGTCAGCGAGCTCAGGTCGGTGGCGTACAGGTGCAACTCCGCCTGCGGGACGAGCGCCCTGACCGTCGTCATGCCCGGCTCGGGCGAATCGGACCCGAGGATCTGCCCGCGACGCCCCGACAGGTTCCCCATCACGTCGCCCAGGTAGCTGTCGGGCGTCGTGATCTCGACCTGGTCGAGCGGCTCGAGGAGGATCGGCTTGCACTTGGGCGCCACGGCCCGGAACCCCAGGATCCCCGCCATCTTGAACGACATCTCGTTCGAGTCCACCGAGTGGTACGAGCCGTCGAACAGCTCCACCTCGAAATCGACGAGGGGATACCCGGCCAGGATCCCGCGCGCCGACGCCTCCTGGATCCCCTTGTCCACCGCCGGACGGAAGCCCGAGGGAATCACCCCCCCGACGATCTTGTCGACGAAGGCGTAGCCCGCGCCGCGGGGGCGCGGCGCCATGCGAATCCAGCAGTCGCCGAACTGCCCGCGCCCGCCCGACTGCTTCTTGTGCCGCCCCTGCCCTTCGCCCCGCCCCACGATCGTCTCGCGATAGGCAACCCGCGGCTTCGTCAGCTCGGCCGAGACGTTGTACTTCCGGCGCAGCTTGGCCAGCGACACGTCGAGGTGCCGCTCGCCGAGCCCGGCGATGATCGTCTCGTGGGTCTCGGCGTTGTAGCTCGTCTCGAACGTCGGGTCCTCGTCGTGCAGCCGGTGCAGCCCCTGTTGCAGCTTCTCCTCGTCGTTTCGCGAGGCGGCGTGCACCGCGAAGTGCACCACCGGCTCGGGGAAGCCGACCTGCGGGAGCCGAACCGGATGCTCGCGCGTGGAGAGCGTGTCGTTCGTGTGCGTGTTCTTCAGCTTCGCCACGCACCCGATGTCGCCGGCGTGCAGGACCGACACCTCGATCCGCTCCTTCCCCTGGGCCACGCACAAGTGCCCCATCTTCTCCACCCCGTCGCGGGTGGCATTGTACACGTCCTGCCCGTTGCCCACCGTCCCGGAAAAGACCCGGAAGTACGACACCTCGCCGACGTGCGGCTCGGACACGGTCTTGAAGACGAGCGCCGAGAACGGATTGGTATCGACGGCGTGGATCTCCACGGTATGGTCGCCTTCGGCCCCCTTGAAGGCATGGATCTCCTCCATCTCGAAGGCCGAGGGCATGAGTTGCACGAGCTCGGTGAGCATGGCCTGGATGCCGATCACGTGCTCGGCCGAGACGGCGAAGAGCGGGAAGAGGTCCATGCGCTTCATGGCCTCCTTCATCCCCTGGATCGCCTCGTCGCGCCCGATTTCCACGCCCTCGAGGTACCGCTCGAGCATCGCATCGTCGGTCGCCGAGATCGCCTCGATGAGCTCCTGATGGTACCGCTCGACGGCGCCCCTGGAGTCCTCGGGGATCTCGGTCTCGGTGTATTCGCCGCTCCTGGACCCGGGGGTGTACAGGTAGGCGCGCCGGGTGAAGAGGTTGATGACGCCGCGGAAGCCGGGGCCCGCACCGATCGGGATCTCGACCGGGACGACCTTGCTGGTGAGGCGCTCCTTGACCTGCTGGTAGACGCGGTCGAAATCGGCGTGTTCCTTGTCCATCAGCGAGACGGCGAAGAGGACCGGGTCGCCGCGGGACACCGCTTCCCTGAACACCTTCTCGGTCCCGACCTCGACGCCGGACTGGGCGCTCACGACGCAGATGACACCGTCTGCCGCCGCGATGCCGGCGACCGCGTCACCGTGGAAGTCGAGGTACCCCGGGGTGTCGATCAGGTTGATCTTGGTGTCCATCCACTCGGCGTAGGCGCACCCCAGGCTGATGGAGTAACCCCGCTCGATCTCTTCGGGGGTATGGTCGGTGAGGGTCGTCCCCTCCTTGATGGATCCGTGACGTTTACTCGAGCCGGACACGAAGCTCAGGGCATCGACCAAGGTGGTCTTGCCGCTGGCTCCGTGTCCGACTACCGCCACATTTCGGATGTCCGTCGCGCGATACTCACGCATTGCACTGGTCTCCCGTGGTGGGATGGTGACATGTGGGGAGACGCTGCTGCGCGTGTATGAGTGCGTCAAGAAGCGAACGCCCGATTGGCGTCGGACCCGGCGGTCGAGCTCGCGCGCGTCGGCGCCAGGCGAGAATGAAGACGCGGGGCGCCCCGAAGGGACGCCCCGCGCCGCAACTCTCGGACAGATCAGGTCTGGCGTTCAGTCTCCGTCGTGGTCGTAGTCGATGCCTACGGCTTGCCGGTAGCTGTCGAGGAGCGCGTCGGCACGCCCCCCCGCGGTCGCCGGAAGGATGGCCTGTGGGGTGAGGGTGAAGCTGATGGCGCGGCGCGCGCCCTCGGGCCAGTCGGGCATCAGGAGCCCTGCCACCAGCCGTCGGATCACCGCACCACACTCTGCGAGCAGCTCTTCCGCGGTCTGCTGCACCACCGCGAACGGGATGGCCAGGTCGCTGGTCACGAGATGTCCCGTCGATTCATCTCGCCACGCGGCGTCGCCCACCGCGCCGCGCTCGGGCCAGAGTGCCACGTGCCGAATCGTGTCCGAGCGCTCTCGGGGCTCACGATGAACTTCGACCGCCGCCGCCAAGGCGAGCGCCAACGACTCGGGGGTGGCAGCTCCGTAGAGCGTGACCACGTCCCGGGAGGGGCGCTCGAAGTTGAGCGGTGACGGCACGGAATTCACGTGCGCAAGCACCGTCGAGTGTTCGGGGCGATCCTCCAGCATCACGAGGACGTCCATCTCCCCTCCTTCTCGCTACGAAATGCCCCGGTGCGCTGACGGACCGGCGTGTCCGACGGCGCGTATCGGAGCAGGAGTCCTTACAACACTAGGACCCCGCCATCACGCGATCGGACACACCGCGAAGCTGAAGATTCGATTTCGTGACAGATCCCGTGTGACCGAGATCCCTTCGCGTCAGCGCCGGTCGCGCACCATGGCCATACCCGCAATGAACGCACCAGCGAGGAGGGCGAGGACGAAGGCAGTCTGTGCCGTGGTCAATGCGGCGAATGCGACCGCCCCGAGCGCCCCCGGGATCACGGTCGCCGAGAGCGCGCCGAGCACCATTGCGAACACGAGGGCGCCGAGCACGAGCCCCGTTCCCCGCAGCGCGGTCGCGACGGAGTTGAAGCACACGCCCCACAGCTCCATCCACAGAAAGTGCGCGATCGCGCCGACCAGTAGCGCGACGCCGCTCGAGGAAACCCCGAGCCGCCAGGAGGTGAGGAGGGCCCTCCCCCCCATCTCGAAGGGCACCGACGCGGTGCCATGGCGCAGCCCCAGGCCAACGAGGGCCCCAGCAGTAACGGCCCCGGCGAGGAGGCCAACGAAGAACCCGGCGCGAAGTCGGTCGGAATGCACGGGCGAAAGCAAGAGGGACGACGCCCGGCGCTCAAGGGGGCACTCACGCTTGCCGGAATTGTATACAGGCTATATTGAACCATCGGGCCTATCCGGACTCCCATGGAACAGTCAACAACGACACAGCAAGCGACCATCCTCGTCGTCGAGGACCGGCGCGAAGTGCTGGACGTGCTGCAGCGCACCCTGACCGACAACGGCTATCGCGTCCTCACGGCCGCCGATGGCGACGAAGGGCTTCAGGTCGCGCTCGACCGCAAGCCCGACCTGGTCATCCTGGACATCGGCCTTCCCAAGCGCAACGGCCTGGCGGTCTCCCGGGAACTGCGCGAGCGCGCCTTCACCGCGCCGGTCCTGATGCTCACGGCGCGCGACACGGTCCCCGACAAGGTCGAGGGCTTCGAAGCCGGGGCCGACGACTACCTCTCCAAGCCGTTCGAGTACGACGAACTGCTGGCGCGCGTCAAGGCGCTCCTGCGCCGCGCCACCATGCGCGACGAGGCCACCCTCCTGCGCGTGGGGGAGCTGACGGTCAACCCGCTCACTCGCGACGTGACCCGTGGCGGACGCGCCATCGCCCTGACCCAGAAGGAATACGCCCTCCTCGAGTACCTCGTGCGTCACGCCGGGATGCCGGTGACCCGCGAGCAGATCTCGGAGCAGGTCTGGAAGCAGCCCTTCGACCCCACGACGAACATCGTCGACGTCTACATCAACTACCTGCGCAAGAAAATCGACCAGGACGCCGACAAGCCGCTCGTCCATACGGTGCGCGGGGTCGGCTACATGCTCAAGGCCGACTGACCGGTTAACGGCGCCCCCAGGTCGTCCGTCCAACGCCCCACAGCCACGCTGGGGGGAACTCGACGTATGCGACCGGTTGCCGCCCACCTCCTCCGCTCGACCCTGCTGCTCGGCGTGGCGGCCTGTGCCCCCGCCGGGGCGCAGCACACCCCACCGCTTCCGCCGGTGGCCACCGCGGATGCTCGTCCCCTCGCCACCGAGCGCGACCCCAATCGCGCGCTCCCTCGCGAGCTGACGCGAGAGGAGCAAGTGCGGCACGTCCTGGGACGGCTCGCCTTTGGCCCGCGCCCCGGCGACGTCGAGCGTGTGACCGGCATGGGCGTCGACCGGTGGATCGCGCAGCAGCTCGAGCCCGCGCGCATCCCCGATCGCGCGATGGAGCACGTGCTCGCCAGCTACGCGACCCTGGACCGCAACGCCGGCGAACTGTTGCGCGACTTCCCGCCGCCGGCCGCGCTCCTGGCCCGGCGGCGGCTGCGCGGCGACACCCTGGCCACCACCGATTCGGCCGAGCTCCGGGCGATGGCCCGCGAGAATCGCCGCCTGATCGGCGAGGTCTTGTCGGCGCGCGTCGCACGAGCGGTCGGGAGCGAGCGGCAGCTGCAAGAGGTCATGACCGATTTCTGGCTCAACCACTTCTCGGTCTTCGCCGGGAAGGGGCAGCTGCGCTACTACCTGGCCGACTACGAGCGCGAGGCAATCCGCCCCCACGCTCTCGGACGCTTCCGTGACCTCCTCGGCGCGGTGGCGAAGAGCCCCGCCATGCTCCTCTACCTCGACAACGCACAGAGCGTGGCCGACAGCACCCACCCCACGCTGGCCAACCGGGGCGGGGCGATGCGCCAGCGCCGCGTGGCCGCCGCGATGGCCCGCCGGCGCGCGACGATGAGCGAGGAGCAGCGCCGGCGACTCGACACCATCCAGGCGCGCCGCCCCAGGGGATTGAACGAGAACTATGCGCGCGAACTCCTCGAGCTGCACACGTTGGGCGTGGACGGCGGCTACACCCAGCGGGACATCATCGAGGTGGCGCGCGCCCTTACCGGGTGGAGCGTTCGCCCTCCCCGCCGCGGCAGATCGGCCTTCCAGTTCAACGGCGCGGCGCACGATGCCGGCGACAAGGTGGTGCTGAGGACGCACCTTCGCGCCGGGCGCGGGATAGAGGATGGGGAGGAGGTGCTCGACCTCCTCGCACGCCACCCCTCTACTGCCCGCTTCATCGCCCGCAAGCTGGCGGTGCGCTTCGTGAGCGACACACCACCTGCATCGCTCGTCGATCGGGCGGCCGATACGTTCCGGCGCACCGACGGCGACATCCGCGAGGTCGTGCGCACGATCGTCACCTCGCCGGAGTTCTTCTCACGCCCGGCCTACCGCGCCAAGGTCAAGTCACCGTTCGAAGTGTTGGTGAGCGCGGCGCGTGCCCTCGGCGCGGCAGCCGACACCTCCGCCGTCAGCGCCATGATGGTGGGACGCCTCGGGCAGCCGATCTACGGCCACCAGGCCCCAGACGGCTGGCCGGAGACAGGGGAGCCCTGGATGAACACGGGCGCCATTCTCCAGCGGATCAACTTCGGCCTGGCGATCGCCGCCAGCCGCATCCCCGGTGCCCGTGTCGCGTCGTGGCCGCCGTACGATCGGTTGCGGGACGCCCCGCGTGAGGCGCAGGTCGACGCGGTCGTCGACGCCTTCCTCGGGGGACAGGCCTCGCCGGAGACCCGCGAGATCCTCGTGCGCGGCGAGAACCCGCTGCTGGGGAGGGACCAGGCAGCGCCCGCCCCCCCCGGCCGGCCGGAGCGCCCCCGCGCCCGAGCGCCGCGCCTCGCCGGCCTCGACCAGGTCATCGGCTTGGCGTTAGGCAGTCCCGAGTTCCAGAGGCGGTAGCCGCAGGCATCCGCCCGCGCACGCTCCCGCCCCCCGTACCCCTCCCCTCTCCCGTCCCAGGATCCATGCATCGCCGCGTCTTCGTTCGCTCCGGCGCCCTGGCCCTGGCCACCTTCGGCCTCTCGCCGTCGTTCCTGCGACGCACGGCGCTGGCGACCGCGCTCCCCCGCGCCGGCAAGGGAAAGGTCCTGGTCTGCCTCTTCCAGCGTGGCGCCGCCGACGCCCTCAACGTCGTCGTTCCGCACGGCGAGCCCGCCTACTATCGCCTGCGCCCCGACATCGGCATCGCACGCCCGTCGCGCGCCGAGGCGGCCAGCGCCCTGGACCTCGATGGGTTCTTCGGGTTGCACCCGGCGCTCGGCGCCCTCCAGCGCCTGTACGCCGAGGGAGTGCTCGCCCCGATCCACGCCGTCGGGAGCCCGAGCGCGACGCGCTCGCACTTCGACGCGCAGGATTACATGGAGTCGGGGACCCCGGACCGGAAGTCGACGCGCGACGGATGGCTCAACCGCTACCTCGCGGTGGCCGGGACGTGCGAGGCGTGCTCCCCGACCCCCTTCCGCGCCGTGTCGATGACGGCCCAGACACCGCGCATCCTGGACGGGGGGGCGCCCGTGGTGGCGATGTCGTCGTTAGGCGACTTCACCGTGCGGGCGGCCGGCTCGTCGGCCGAGCGCCTCGAGGCGCTGTACCGCACCGGCTCGGCCGACCTCGTCCACGCCTCGGGGCAGGAGATGTTCGAGGCGGTGAAGATGCTCCGCAGCGCCAACCCGGCGCGCTACCTCCCGCAGCACGGCGCCGAGTACCCGCGGACCCCCTTCGGGCAGCGCCTGCGCGAGATCGCCCAGCTCATCGAGGCCGGCGTCGGACTCGAAGTCGCCTTCGCCGACGTGGGCGGTTGGGACACCCACGTGAACCAGGGCAGCGGAACGGGGCAGCTGGCCAACCGCCTCCGCGACTTCGGCGACAGTATCGGCGCCTTCGTCACCGACATGGGCGACCGGATGGACGACGTCGTGATCCTCACGATGTCCGAGTTCGGGCGCATGGCCCGCCAGAACGGGACCGGCGGGACCGATCACGGGCACGCCGGCGCCATGTTCGTCATCGGGGCGAGGGCGATCGGCGGCAAGGTGCACGGGCGCTGGCCCGGCTTGGAGCAGGAGCAGCTCTACGAGGGGCGCGACCTCGCCCTGACGACCGACTTCCGTTCGGTCTTCTGCGAGGTCCTCGAGCGGCACTTCGGCGCCACCGACCTCACCCGCGTCTTCCCCGGGTTCGACGCGCGCCGGCTGGACTATCCGGGGATCCTTCGCCCGGCGTGACGCATCACGCCGAGGGGGGATCGCCGGGGGCGTCGGGCGCGCGCCGCTCGTGCGCCGATCCCGCGCCGCTCGTGCGCCGATCCCGCGCCGATCGTGCGCCGATCCCGCGCCGCTCGTGCGCCGATCCCGCGCCGCTCGTGCGCCGATCCCGCGCCGCTCGTGCGCCGATCGCGCGCGGGTCGCGCGCGGGTCGCGCGCCGGCCGCGCGAGGGAGCTCGGCATGCCGCTGACGGTCCGGATCAGCGCCGTCCCGGTTCCTCCCGGGCCCCGGTGAGCGCGTAGTCGCCCACTTGCTCCAAGGTGAGGTTCCCTCCGCAGAGAATCGTGGCGACCCGCTTCCCCGCCCAGCGCCGCGGGTCGGCGATCATCGCCCCGATCCCGACCGCCCCCGCGGGTTCCACGACGATCCCGAGATGGGCGAACAGGCGCCGCATCGCGCCGAGCGTGGCGACGTCGTCGACCAGGACGATGTCGTCGACCAGCGCCTGGATGTCGGCGACCGCCTCGGGGATCGGGACACGCACGGCGATCCCGTCGGCGATGGTGTTGGCACTCTCGGTCTCCACCGGTTGGCTCGCGCGCCAGCTGAGCGCCATCGACGGCGCCCCTTCGGCGCAGACGCCGACGATGCTCGTGGCCGGGGCGTGGGCACGCATCCACGTGGCCACGCCGCCGAGGAGCGCGCCGTTGCCCAGGGGGACGAGGAGGACGTCGATGGGATCCGGCCAGGTCGCGAGCTCGACGCCGATCGTCCCCGCTCCCTCGGTGATGGCGACCTCGCGCCCATCCTCGACGTAGCGGGCGCCATGCCGCGCGGCGTGGTCGCGGGCCGCCGCCTTGGCGGCGTCGAAGTCGTGTCCCGCCAGGTGCACGCGGGCCCCGAGGGCGCGCATGCGCTCGATCTTGAGCGGATTGGCGTTGACGGCGGCGAAGACGTCGAGGGCGATCGCGCGCCGGCGCGCCGCGTAGGCCAGCCCCTGCCCGAAGTTCCCCGCCGAGGCGCAGGCGAGGGGGCGGGATGCGTCGGCGAGCTCGCGGACGAAGAAGTCGGCGCCACGCCCCTTGAAGGAGCGGATCGGGTTCACCGCCTCGACCTTGACGACGACGTCGGCCCCGAGCGAGGCGCCTAACGATTCGGCACGGAACTGCGGCGAGCGCAGGAAGACCGGGTCGATCTCGCGCGCCGCGCGGGCGATCCGGTCGAGGGAAATGCGTGAGGAGGTCATGCCGGCTCCCAAACTACATCCTCCGCCGAACCATCCGCCGGAAGACCTCCGCGATCCGGTCGCCGATGGCGCGCTCGAAGCCGGACACCCACGCGTCGTCGTCCCTGGCCGACTCGCACGAATACTCGGTCGGCTCCGTCCCGGGCTTGAACCATTCGCGGCGACGCGTCTCGCACCACTCCTCGGCGAGCATCCCGGTCGCCGGATCGATGTCGCGGCTGATCAAGCCGTCGGGAGCCTTCCAGGCGGCCCCGTTCTCGCGCTCCCGCCACCCGCGGCGATAGAAGTCGGCCCACGCGGGGGCCGCGAACCGCCCGCCATTGGCCCCGTCCCCGAGCGAACGCGGCGTGTCGTAGCCGAACCAGAAGCCGGCGACCAGGGTCGGCGTGTATCCCACGAACCAGACGTCGCTCCCGTTGTTCGTCGTCCCCGTCTTCCCCGCGACCGGGCCGGTAATGCCGGCCGCGCGCACCGCGCGCCCCGTCCCCTCGTCCACCACCGAGCGCAGCATCGAGGTGAGCTGGAAGGCATCGCGCGGATCCATCACCGGGGTCGTCGTCACCGGCGTGGCCCACAGGAGGCTTCCGTCGCTCCGTTCGATCCGCCGCACCAGTCGCGGGGTCACCCGGAGCCCGCCGTTGGCGAACGGGGCGTAGGCGGTCACCAATTCGAGCGGGGTGACCTCCACGGCGCCCAACGCGATCGACGGCACCACCTGCAGGTGGCTCGAGATCCCGTTGCGGTGGGCGACGTCGACCACGCGACTCTCCCCCACCGCCCGCGAGACCCGCACCGTCGCCGCATTGGCGGACTGCGCCAACGCCTGGCGCAGCGTCACCCGCCCGCGATACTCGTCGCCATAGTTGGCGGGCGTCCACACGTCGTTCCCGGTCTCGATGGAGATCGGTTCGTCGTCGACGATCGTCGCCGGGGTGAATCCGGCGGTGAGGGCGGCCGCGTAGACGAACGGCTTGAAGGCCGACCCGGGCTGTCGCCGGGCGGCGAGCGCGCGGTTGAAGCTCCCCCGCTCGTAGCGGCGTGCGCCCACGAGAGCACGGATGTCGCCGGTCCGAGGGTCGAGGGCCACCATGGCGCCCTGCAGCTCCGCGGAGGCATCGTCACGCCCCCGCTCCCACGACGCCTCGCGCGCAATCCGGTCGGCGTGCACCCGCACCGCCCGCTCCGCCTCCCGCTGGGCGGTGAGGTCGAGGGTGGTGTACACGGTCAGCTCCGACATGCGCTCCCCCGCGCTCCGCAGGACCGAGTCGACCGTCGAGCGCACGGCATCCAGCGCGAACGACTCGTTCGGCTGGGGAGGCGACCACTCACGGCGCGCGATCGCGAGCCGCTCCGCGCGTGCCGCCACCACCCCGATGTCGTCCAGGTAGCCGGCGTCGCGCATGAGGCCAAGGACCAGGTCCCGTCGTGCCAAGGCGCGCGCCGGGTTGCGGCGCGGGGTGTACGCCGATGGCCCCTTCGGGAGCGCCGCCAGCAGCGCCCCCTCGGCAATCGTCACGTCCTCGACCCCCTTCCCGAACAGGTCGCGGCTCGCCCCCTCCACCCCGTACACCCCGTTGCCGAGGTAGATGACGTTGAGGTAGCGCTCGAGGATCTCGTCCTTCGTGAGGTGGCGCTCCAGCAGTCTCGCCAGCCGCAACTCGAGCAGCTTGCGCCCCAACGAGCGGTCGAGCGCGCGGTGCTCGGCGATGAAGGTGTTGCGCGCCACCTGCATCGTGATCGTGCTGAAGCCCTCGCGCACCCCGAGCGCGGTGACGTTACGCCACGCCGCCCGCGCGAAGCCGCGCCAGTCGATCCCGGCGTGCGCATAGAAGCGACGGTCCTCGGTGGCGATGAAGGCCTGGCGCACGTGCGCCGGGACGCGGGCGAGCGGGACGTTCACCCGCCTCACCGGCGCCAGCCGGCCGATCAGGCGACCGTTGCGGTCCAGCACCCGCCCCCCTTCGGGAGGGCGAAAGGCGCGGATCGCGGCGGGCGTGGGACAGCCGGCGAAGCCGCAGGTGACCACCCAGGCATCGAAGGCCGCGGCGCCGAGCACGAGAGCCGACACCCCGACGACGGCGCGCCGATGACGGCGCAACCAGACACGGGGCGGATTGCCGGGGTCGAGGCGAAAGGCCGCGCGCAGCGACTGCCAGTGCGCGACGAGCGAAGCGCGAAGCGTCATCGACTCTCGAGGAGGGGCGTACCTCCCTGATACGGGATACGCCCCCGAAGGTTTCCCCGGACGCCCGCTAGAACTTCCACCCCCGCAGCGCCTTCAGGGCGGTTTCCAGCGCGTCGCGCTGGGCCTGGTGCTCCGCGCGTTCGAGCAGCGACTCGTAGGCCGCCACGGCGAGGTCGAGCATCTCGTAGTCCTGCTCGTTCCCCGCGACGCCCGTGGCATTGTCGGCGACGTTGGCCAGCGCGAGATCGTCCCCCGGGAAGCGCGCGACGACTTGCTGCCACCGCCCCACCCGCTGGCGCGGATCCGATTCGGAAAGCGCCCAGAGGTGCCACGCGCCGCGGTTGCCGGGGTCGGCGGCGATGGCCCTGCTCGCGAGTACGCCGACGACGTCCGGCCCTATCCCCATCAGCCAGTACGCATTGGCCAACACGACCAGCGCACGCGCATTGTCGGGCTGCGCCTCGACGACCACCTCGTACAGCGGGGCGACGATCTCCGGCGCATCGCGATACGGCTCCGCGGCCACGACCACCGCGTCAGGCGTCGCCGTTCGCGCGAGCGCCTGCACGCGTTCCTTCAGCTCCGCGATGTTGGAATGGGTGTGATAGTCGGCGACGATCGACGCCAGCTCGCCGGAAAGTCCAGGGACGGGTGCGGTCATGCTGCAAGATAGCGCCCCTCCCAAGGACCGGCGCCGAAGCGTGCGACGATGGCGAGGGGGGCCAGGGGGGCGTGGGGAGGGGCGACCGCGCGCCCTCGCCCGGGGCCGCGGGGGCGAGCGTGCCGGATGTTGCCCCGCGCGCTCGTCGCTGGTCTGTAAGGAAAGGCGCTGCTTGCGCGAATGGCGGAGGGGTGCGATACTCACAGTATCCGCGGGCGGGGTACAACCGCCTCAGGTACTGCGAGGTACTGCGCCGCACTGGCCCCGGCAGTGTCCCGGCACCCCCGGGAGGTGGCCTTACGCGGTCGCGATTTGGCGGTAGTGGTCATCAGCAGCGCGTGAGGTTTCCGCGTTGCACGTTGACGACGTGATCGGTGCGACGATCGCACGAGTCGTCCCTCACAGCTCGAAACTCCGGTCCCCAGGTCCTCCAGCGCCGATCGCTTTGCGCCCGGCGCGTTCCGACCGAACTCCTCAGGACACCAGTCCGTATTCGCGTTGTCGCGCGGCCGTGCCGCTCGCTCGCCTGCTCACACCCACACCATTCCCACTGAATGACCGAACGCCGACGCCCCTATCGTCGCGGCCGGAAGCCGTACACCAAGCGCCAGCAGGGCGCCGAACCGTACGCCGAGCCGAACCCCTATCGTGATGGCGAGGCCGAGGGCGCGAGCGCCGAGGGGGGCGCACCGGAAGGCGTCGAATCGGAGCCGCCGCGCGAGGCGCGCGCGACCCCGACCGAGGAGGGAGCGCCACCCGCCAGCGATGCCCCGAGCGGAGCCGACGAGGGGGACGGCGTCCGGGAGGCGAGTGCCCCCCGCGAGGCGCAACCCGGTGGCGAGCGCCCCTCCCGCCACGAGTTCCAGCGCCGCGACGGCGAAGGCGGCGGACGCCGCGGTCGCCGCAGCCGGCGGCGGAACGGGCGCGGGCGCGGAGGCGAGGGACAGCCGCAGGCGCCGCCGCAGCCGCTCGTCGCCGACGGCGAGACGCTCGGCTGGTTCGATTCCTCGCGCGACGGCGGCTTCATTCGCCGCGCATCCAACAGCTACCTCGCCGATCATGGCGACGCGTGGATTCCGCCGCAGCTCGTACGGCAGTACACGCTGCGCCGCGGCGACCAGGTGGCCGCCACCACCGCGCGCGACCATCGCGGGCGCAACGTCTGCGTCGAGGTGGTGCAGATCAACGGCGTCGCCATCACCGAACTCGGGCGGCGCCCGGACTTCGGCTCGCTCACGGCCACATATCCCGAGCGGCGCCTAACGCTGGAAACCGGGCGCCCGGCCAAGGGTGGCCCCGAGCTCACCCGCCGCGCCATCGACCTCGTGGCCCCCATCGGCTACGGGCAGCGCGCCCTCATCGTCGCCCCGGCGCGCGCCGGCAAGACGATGCTCCTCCATGCCATCACGGAAGGGATCGCCGTCAACCATCCCAACGCCGTCCTCATCATCCTCCTCGTCGACGAGCGCCCGGAGGAAGTGAGCGAGGCCATCTCGTGGGGAGTGGGAGAAGTGGTCGCGTCGTCCTTCGACCAGCCGGCCCCGCGCCACGTCGAGGTCTGCGAGATGGTGCTCGAGCATTCGCGGCGCATGGTGGAGATGGGGAAGGACGTCGTCATCGTCCTCGACTCGCTCACCCGCATGGCGCGCGCCCACAACACCGCCGAGCGTGGCTCCGGACGGACGATGTCGGGGGGACTGGACACGAGCGCCATGGCCAAGCCCAAGGCCTTCTTCGGTTCCGCACGCGCCGTGCACCCCAAGGACGGCGGCGGAAGCCTCACGATCATCGCCACCGCGCTCGTCGAGACCGGGTCGCGCATGGACGAGGTGATCTTCGAGGAGTTCAAGGGGACCGGCAACTGCGAGATCAAGCTCGATCGCTCGCTCGCCGAGAAGCGCATCTTCCCCGCCTTCGACATCGCGGCCAGCGGCACGCGCCGCGAGGAGAAGCTCTACAAGGATGGGCAGCTCGATGCGATCTACACCCTCCGCCGCGGGTTGCAGCAGATGCCGCCGCAGAGCGCGATGGAATGGCTCATCAAGCGCATCGCGGCGACGACGAACAACGACGCGCTGCTTGCGGGACTGTAGATAGGGGCAGAAGACGAGAAGACGAGAAGACGAGAAGACGAGGGGCTCTGGCGCACGGAGTGCGGCAGGGCCCCTTTCCTTTGCCGACGTTCTTCCACCTGTGTCCCACCCTACTCGCAGCTGCATTCCACCGGGCGGCGGGCGGCGCGCTCGGGAGGGGGCGCGGGGCGCCTACCTCGACTCGCCCTCGCCGTCCCCGGACTGGAAGCGCAGCGAGGCGGAGTTCATGCAGTAGCGCAGCCCCGACGGCTGGGGGCCGTCGTCGAAGAGGTGGCCCAGGTGCGCGTCGCAACGCCGGCACAGCACCTCGGTTCGGCGCATGAAGTGCGAGTGATCGCCCTCCGTCGCCACCGCCTCCGCCGAGATGGGTGCCCAGAAGCTGGGCCACCCGCTCCCCGAATCGTACTTCGTCTCCGACGAGAACAGCGGCTCCCCGCAGCAGGCGCAATGATACGTGCCGCTCGCGTGGTGGTCCCAGTACGCACCGGTGAAGGCGCGCTCGGTCCCCTTCCGCCTGGTGATCTGGAACTGCTCGGGCGTCAACTGCGCCGCCCACTCGTCATCCGACATCCTGACCTTGTCGCTCATGGCACCCTCACTTCGTCACCGCGAGGCGCACCGTGCCCCTCGCTCACTTCGTCCCGGCGCTTGCACCCGCAATGGCGCCGGCCGTGCCGGCGCGGCGGGGATCGCCTCCTCCCCGCACGCGTGCGCCGTCGATCATCACCGCCGCGCCGTATCCCATGCGCAGCTCCCCCTTCAGCGAGATCATCTCCAGGCGATACCCCATGTCGCGCAGCGTGGCCACGACATCCGGGGAGAAGCCATCCTCGAGGTCGATGACCGGAACGCGCGAACCGGGCGCCCCCCCTCCCCCTCTCTGTCCGGAGAGAAAGCGTGGCAGCTCGAGCGCACGCTGCGGCCCCAGCCCGAGGTCGCTCATCCCCACCAGTGTCTGGTAGACGGCCGAGGTGATCCAGGCGTTCCCGGCCGCCCCCAGGGCGAACCAGGGGCGCCGGGCCGAGCCCTCGCCGCGGAAGACGATCGTCGGCGCCAAGGTGCTCCCGTGACGCGCATAAGGGAGGCGGGCGCCGTAGCTCCCCGGATCGGTCCCGTACGACGTGAGCTTGTCGTTGTACAGGAAGCCTAGTCCGGGGGTGACGTAGAAGTTCCCCCCCCACGTCCCCAGCGTCTGCGTCACCGCCACGAGGTTGCCCTCGGCGTCGCCGACCGCGAAGGCGGTCGTCCCCTGCGGGCGACAGTCACTCCCCGAGGCGTGGTCGAGCCCCGCGCACTCGTCGCGGGCCCCCCACGCGCCGGGGGCGAGCTCGGCGTCTCGCTCCGGGGCGTCGTCGCGCGCGCCGCGCGCCGCGTGCCCCTCCTTCGGGAGAGCGGGCGCAGCACACCGCAGCGTGTCACCGCGGAAGATGGCTGGGTCGAGGGCGCGCCCCGGGGTGAAGCAGCGCCAGCGCACCGCCGCCGTGTCCTTGCTGGTGAAGGGCTCGGTGTTGACGGGCCACAGCGACGGATCGGCGATCCGGTTGCGCAAAGACGGCGCCAGCTGCCAGGCGGCGATCATCGCGTGCAGCGAGGGGGCGTCGTCGGCGTAGGGACGCGGGACGCCGAAGCGTTCCAGGTTGTTGAGCTGCGCGGCCAGGAGCGCCCCGCCGCCCACCGGCGGCGCGCTGGAGAAGACCGCATTCCCCCTGTAGGTGGCGTGCACGGGCTCGCGCTCGGCGGCGAAGTAGCGGGCCAGGTCGGCCGGGCGCATGGCGCTCCCCTTCCCGCGCAGGTCCTGCACGAGGCGTCGCGCCACCTCGCCGCGGTAGAAGCCATCGGCGCCCCCCTTGGCCACCTGCTCCAGCGTCCATGCGAGGTCGGGGTTACGGATCGTGTCGCCGGCGGCCAGCGGCGTGCCGTCGCGGAAGAAGAGCGCCCGGCTCCCCTCGTACTTGGCGAAGGCGGCGCGCTCGCGCATGAGCGTGGTGGCCAGGCCATCGCTCACCACGTAGCCGTCGCGCGCCGCGCGGATGGCCGGGGCGAGGAGGTCGCTCCACGGTACCTTGCCGCTCCCGTGCTTCTTCCACGCCGCATGCATCCCGGCGACCGTGCCGGGGACCATGGCCAGGACGGGGCCGTCCGGCGGGTAGCGCCCGTCCTGCAGCAGCGACGCGTTGGAGAGTCCCGCCTCCTCGGGGACGCGCGCCATGAACTCGAACAGGACCGGGCGCTCCATCCCCTCGAGGTGGATGAGCATCTCGCCATAGCCGCCCATCCCGCTGGCGTCCGGTTCGACCACGCCTAACGCGAACGACACCGCGACGGCGGCATCGACCACGTTCCCGCCCTTGCGCATCACCTCGAGTCCCGCCTCGGTGGCCAGCGGGTGGGCGCTCGAGACGGCCGCGCGCCCGACCGCCTCGTCGCGGAATGGCGGGCGCTCGCGGAGCATGCGGTGGACGACGCGCTCGAGCTCGACGTCCGAGGCGGCGGCGAGCGCCCGCGGGCGGTACGCATCGCGCAGCGTCCGCCAGTCCTGGCGACGGGCGGCCGGCGATGGGGCGGCCGGCGATGGGGCGGCAAAGTACAGCCGGTCGAGGCGCTCCCAGATGCGGTCGAACAGCTCGGCGTTGCGCGCCCGGCGGTCGGGCACGGCGGGCGGGGACGCCATCGCCGCCGCCTCGCGTGGCGCGACGGGCGCGTCCACCCACTGCAGCCTGGCCACGTTGCCTAACGACTCCGCCACCCGGTCGCGGAGGCGCTGCGGGTCGCCGTTGTATCCCGGCTCCTCTCCCTCGGACTCCGCCACCGCGAGCCACCGGCCATCGGGCGACCAGGCGACGCTTCCGCGGACGAACGTGGCCACGTTCACATAGCGGCCATCGCGCGCCGCCACATAGGTCGCGGCACGCGGGGTGGCGGACCCGAAGGCCAGGCGCGTGCCGTCGGGCGCCCAGGCCGGGCGCTCCACCGCGCGGTCGGAGACCACGACCGTGTCGCCGGCCTGCTCTCCCGCCCCGCGTACGCGCAGCCGGCGCCCGGTCTCCGTCAGCTGCACATAGGCCATGCGCTCCCCGTCGGGCGACCATGTCCCCCATCGCTCGGGGAGCTCGTGCCGCGTCAGCCGCCGCTCGGCGCCGTTGGCGTCGCGCACCCAGAGGCGGGCCTGGCTCCCGCGCCCGCGCGTGAAGACGATGGCCCCGCCTGGCCCCACCGAGGGCTCCGTGTCGTCGTCACGATCGGAGGTGAGGCGCTCCGGCTCCCCCGCCCCGCCGTCTCGCACCGCGACGCGCCACAGGTCGAGCCCGCCCGCGCGATCGGAGGTGAAGACGAGCGACGCGCCATCCGGGGACCACGCGGGCTCCCGGTCCCACGCCCCCCCGGCCGTCAGCCGCAACCAGCCGGCGTCGCGCCCGGGGCCTCGCTGCACCCAGAGGTCGCCATCGATGCTGACGGCGAGCCGGCCATCGGGCGCGAAAGCCGGGTCGCGCATCGGCGGCTGCGTCGCATGGGCTTGTGCCGTGGCAGTGGCGGGGGCGGGCGACGGCGAGGCGGCGCCCTGCAGGAGGGCGGCAGCGAGCAGGAGGGGGAGGGGCATGCGCAGGGGTGAGGGGTGCTACCGGGTGCGGAATCGGTACGCCACGTAGAGCTGCGCCACGTGCACGACGACCACACCGACGACGGCCAGGAACGCCGCGACGCGTCGCATCACCAGGCGCGGCCCGGCGGCCAGCGCCGAAAGCGAGGCGAAGAAGATCCCCGAGCCGAGGAAGGTCCAGAAGACGAAGTGCACCGTCAGCCAGGAGACGTAGGTCCACCACGTGCGCGACGGCTGGGCGCGCGCGAAGAGGATGGCGCTGAGGAAGGAGGTGACGATGAGGACGAAGAACGCCCCGAGGACCGCCCCGTTGAGCCAGGTGTTCTCCTCCGCGCTGTTCGTGGCGCTCACGTGCAGGAGCGTCCACCCGAGCATGAACACGAACGGGACAACGGCTGTCCAGAGCAGGAGGTACCATGCTCCCCAGAATCCACCCGCGTGAAAGACTTCCATCGAACGTCCCCCTCCTCGCCATTCGTCCGTGCCGACGCCCCAGCGACCGCTTCCCATTCGCGTGCGCGCGTCGCACCCTTCCATGCGCATGACGCCACTCCCCACCACCCGGACTTCCCCTCCCCTCCCGGCGCCGGCGCCAGGGCGCGCGCGTCGCCACGGAAGGTGCATCCCCGGGGCGCCGTGTGCCAGCAGGGCGTCGCGCACCGTGCGCCCGGGGCTGGGGCGAGGCCACTAGTGCGAGACGACGCGCCGGCGCCGGGCGACGCGCCTCCGCCAACGATCCTTCATCGCCCCCTCCCCGAGGAGGTGCGGCGGGCGCTCTCGCCGCTCGAGCGCTCGATCGTGGAGATCGCCCTACGCATGAACCGCGAGCCCCTGAAGGGAGCATGGACGTGGTGCCAGTCGGCCATCGGGGCGACGTGGATCGCCCTCGCCACCGGCCGGCTCCTGCGCACGGAGGGATTCGAGCACGTGCGCGACGCCTACGCACGAGGTCCGCTCCTGTTCGTGGCGAACCACCGGACGTACTTCGACATGTTCGTGGTCTCGAGCCTCGTCCACCGCGAGCTTCCCGGGCGCAAGCGACTCTATTTTCCGGTCGTCGGCCAGTACTACTACCAATCGCTCGTCGGACTGGCGCTCAACCAGTTCTTCGCCTTCTGGTCGATGTTCCCCCCGCTCTTCGCCCTTCCGACCCACGGCGCGAGCGATCGTTATGCGCTGGACCTCCTCGTGGAGCTGTGTTCGCAGGGGCCGGGGCACATCCTGGGGATCCACCCCGAAGGGGGACGCAACCGTGATCCCGATCCCTACTCCTTCATGCGCTTCCAGCCAGGGACGGGGAAGATCATCCATGCCGCTCGCCCCATCGTCATCCCGACCTTCATCGCGGGGCTCGACAACGACATCGTCACGCAGGTGAGGCGCAACTGGACCGGCGGCGAGCCCATTCGCCTCTGGTTCGACGCCCCAGTGGACCTCGCCGAATACCTCGCCCTCCCCGGCAAGGGGAGCACCTACAAGCAGATAACCGACGTGGTCATGGCGCGGGTGATGGCACTGGCCGAGCAGGACCGGGGCCGGTACGCGCGCTGAGCATGGCGAGCGCCCACGCACCGTCGGGCCGCGGGCGGCGCGGACCGCCCTCGGGCCTGTGCCGCTAGAAGAGCCGCCCGGAGAAGATCAGGAAGCCGAAGGCCGCGGCGTGAGCCGTGAGGACCATCGCCGCCAGGCGTGGCAGGAGGCGCGCATCGGCGTCCGCCTGGTTGCGCGGGTGGCGGCGGCGCCACCACTCGAGCGCGATCAGGAGCACGGCGTGGTAGAGGCCATACACCACGAAGTGCCGCGCCGTCCCGTGCCAGACGCCCATCGCCCCGAAGGTGAGCACCAGGCCGATCGCCGAGACGATGGCGCGCGAGCGGAACCAGTCGCGGCGGCGCGCGGCCATGACGAACCGCATGTAGACGTGGTCGCGCAGGAACGAGGAGAGCGAGATGTGCCAGCGGTTCCAGAACTCGTTCAGGTCCCGCGCGCGCCAGGGCTGGTTGAAGTTGGCGGGGGTCCGGATCCCGAAGACGCGACTCAGCGACTCGGCGAAGGCGCTGTATCCGGCGAAGTCGCAGTAGAGGTATGCGGAGTAGGCGTACATGTACGACAGGGTCGCCCACGCGCCGCGCTGGTCGGTGAGCGGCTCGAGCCACCACCGGCGGACCGCGGCCGCGAGGACGAACTTGAGCAGAACGCCGATGAAGGCGCGGTGGACGGCCTCGTCGAGGAGGGCGCGATACGCCTGGCGCGTCGGCGGCGTCTCGAGATCCTTCACGAACCGGCGGTAGCGATCGATCGGTCCGGCCGAGATCGTGGGGAAGAAGAGGACGAACGCGAGGTACCGCGACACCGGGAGCGTCGTCACCAGTCCGTCGTGGATCGCCAGCTGCACGTCGACGGCGCGGAAGGTGACGTACGAGATCCCGAGGAAGCCCACGAGCTGGTGGACGCCGGCCGCCGCGGAGAACTTGAGCAGGAGCAACGGCGCCAGCGCCATCCCGACGAGGCACCACACCCGCCAGCGCCGCGCATCCCCCCGCAGGCGCAAGGCGACCTGCGCCCACGCCCACTGCCAGAGCGTCCAGCCGGCCCCGGCCGCGACGGCATGCCACGCCACCGCGGTCGTGCGCCCCGGCGTGAGCGCCAGCTGCACGACGAACATCGCCAGGGTCGACGGGAGCACCCAGGACCACCGCAGGCGCCCGGCCATGCCCAGCGCGATGGCCGGCAGCACGACGTACAGGGCGAGGCCGCCGAACAGGAGGTCCGTGTAGGGCGTCATCTCGCCCCCGCCTCGGCGGCGAGGGCCGCCCGATCCACCTTGCCGTTCGCCGTCATCGGGAAGCGATCGACCACCCGCAGGCGGCGCGGCACCATGTAGGCGGGGAGCTGCGCGGCGAGCGCCGCCTTCGCCTCGCGCGCCAGCGCCTCGTGATCGCCGCGGGCGTCCTCCGCCAGAAGCAACGCGACGAGCGAGTGGGGGGTGCCGTCGCGCACCACGAGGACCACCGCCGCATCGCGGACCCCGGAAACGTCGCGCAGGTGCGCCTCGATCTCCCCCAGCTCGATGCGATAGCCGCGCAGCTTCACCTGCTGGTCCATGCGCCCCTCGCAGAAGAGCTGGTCGCCCCGGTAGCGCCCCCAGTCACCGGTGCGATAGGCCCGATGCCCGTGGCGCCGCGTGAAGCGTGCCTGCGTCAGGTCGTCGCGCCCCAGGTAGCCCGGGCTGACGTTGGGGCCGGCGATGACGATCTCGCCCCGCCCTCCCTCCGGGACGACCCGCCCGTCGGCGTCGACGACCTCCACCCACGTCCCCGGCATCGCGCGCCCGACAGGCAGCGCATCGTTGGCCTCCACCATCGCGTGATCGAGGCGCACGGACGACGTGGCCACCGTGGCCTCCGTCGGGCCATAGGTGTTCCACACCGCAGCGGACGGAAAGCGGGCCAGGAGTGCGCGCGCCACCTCCCGCGGAAGCACCTCGCCGCAGAACAGGAAGCGGCGAAGCCGTGGGAGCATCGACGCCGAGAACGCCGGCTCGGCCAGGCACATCCCCGCGAAGGTGGGGGTCGAGACCCAGGTGGTGAAGGGCGTCTCGCGTAGGAGGGTGAAGAGCGCGCGCAGGTCGGCCACATGGTCTCGCGTCGCGCTCACCAGCGTCCCGCCGGTCACCAGCGAGAGATAGGTGTCCATCACCGACAGGTCGAACGAGAAGTTCGCCTGGTTCAGGAAGACCTCGCCGCCCGGGGTGAAGGCCTGCTCGCCGAGCATCCAGTCGATGAACGCCGCCAGGTTCCCGCGGGTGACCTGCACCCCCTTCGGCTCGCCGGTGCTCCCCGAGGTGAACATGATGTAGAAGCGGTCGTCACCGGCGCGCGCGAGCGGCGCGGGGAGGGCGCTCCCAACAGGGGCGAGTCGATCGATGTCGTCCGGCGTCAGCGTCGTCGCCACCCGCGCGATCTCCTGGATACGCGCGACGCGGGGGGCGGGGAGCGCGTCGTCGATCGGGACGTATGGATGATTGGCGAGGGCGCAGCCGAGCATCCCGACCAGTAGTTGCGGCTCGCGGTGGCCGACGAGGGCGACGGGGGCACGGTCGTTCGGGAGCGTCGTGGCGAGCTCGCGCGCCAGCGTCGCCGCGCGCCCCACCAGCTCCCCGTACGACATCCGTCGCGTGGCGCTCACGTGCGCCACGCGGTCGGGAGCGCGCGTCCCCCAGGACAGGATCCGGTCCAGGAAGTCCACGCGCCCCCCTAGAACGCCTGGTAGATGAAGCTCGGCGTCGCCGTCGCGTCGCCCTGCGCGAACCAGAGCGCTGCCAGCTGGATCGCGAGGTAGCCGACGATGAGCACGAGGAACCGGCGCCTAGCGGGTGACACGCGCATGGTGGACGAGGGAATCGAGCGCCTGGTTCATCAGCAGCCAGCCGACGGCGCTGGGGTGGGAAGCGTGATCGTGCATGAAGAGGTTGTCGAGATCGAAATCACGGGCCTCCATCAGGGCCACGTCGTGAGCGCGCGCGAGGGAGTCGAGGCGGTCGTAGTACAGCGCGCGCGTCTCCGCCCGAACCCCTGCGTGGGAGAGGAGCGATCCCTTCATCGGCATCGGGACCAGGACAGGGGTGGCGCCGACCGCCTGGATCGTGCGCACCAGGAGGGCCAGTTCCCCCCACGCCGGACCGTCCCGCAGGAGCGTCGCCTGCCGCGCGTCGAAGTCGGGCGGCTGCTTCTGGGTCAGGTACTTCTCGAACTGCTTCCACCAGTCGTCGTCGATGCCGAAGGGGTTGCTGCTCGACTGGCGTGCGTAGTCCGCGCGCGCCACGGACTCGAGCGCGGCCCACTTCACCGGGACGGCGGGAGACGGCGTCAGCCGCTTGACGGGGGTGAAGTGGCGCAGCGCCATGGCCCCCTCCATGCGATCGACGAGGGCGAGCCACGCCGCATCGAGCCACGCCGCCGGTGCAAGAAGCCGGGCGCCGAGGCGCCCCCATGCGCCGCCGATCGCGCGGAACCTCACGAGCGCCTCGATCACCGGATCGCTCCCCAGCCCGTCGTAGGCGAGAAGGCGCCGGGCGATGTCGCGCGTGAGGGTGTCGGGGAGCGCCTGGCCGATGAAGACCGCCGCGGCTTGCACACGCGAGTAGTTCCCGCGGAACCACCCCTGGCGTCCGCCGGTGTCGGGGAGGACGATCTCGCCCGGGGAGACGAGGACACCCACCGTCCGGCCGCGCAGGATGGACCCCATCGCGCCGACGGCGAGCGCGTGCTGCACGAGGACCATTCCCGCCTGGCCGACCGCGACGACGCGGAATCCCGTCGGACTCGTGGCGAAGAACTCGTCCGGCCGGTTCTCGCGCTGGCGGACCAGCTCCGAGGTCCCGAGGAGCGGCACCACATCGGGGGGGCGAAGCGAAGCACGAAGGAGGATCGTCCCGCGTGACCGCGTCGGCCAGGATGTCCCCCCCATCACGTCGGCACGCTCGGCCACCTGCCGGCCGCTCCACCACCACCCGGCCAGGAGGATCGCGAGCATGAGCAGCGTCGACCACACCGCGGCGGTCGCGTGCGACGCAACAGCCGATTCCTCGCGAGGGGCTCCCCTCGCGCCGCTCACCTTGCGATCCTTTGCTCCAGGTACTGCGCGATGCGATTCGGGGTCGCCCACTCCTCGCGGTCGACCTCGGCGGGCGAGAGCTCGACCCCGAACTCGCGTGACAGCTCCAGCAGCAGCTCGACCGTCGCGATCGAGTCGAGGATCCCCCGATCGTACAGCCGCACTTCACGGTCACCGATGACGATGTCCGTATCGGCGACCCGGGCGATGATCTCCGCGACGCGCTCTCCCAGATCCATGGGAGAGAGCTTATGAGAAGGCCATGAACCCCGGATTAACTCCGAGCAGAAAGCCCGGATTCCCAGCGGCGGCCCGCGCGCCCATCATCCGCGGCGATTCCGCATGGCCACCTCGCGGGCCGAGCCGGCTTGGCGAGGCGGCACCTGTCGGCGCCGCCCGCGATCCCCTCACGCCGTCACCCCCGGGCGCCCGACACGGTCATCAGATGCGGTAGAGATAGGACCACTTCACGAAGAAGCCGTCGGCGGCGCGCCGCAGGTCACGAAGCTTGAGCGGCTCCGGCTCGACCAGCGAGCTCCCGTACCCCAGGAAGAAGACCGTCCCCGGGGTGGGCTGGTACGAGAAGAGCCAGTCGGCGCGCACGCGATTGCGCTTGAAGCCGCTGAGCCTCGTGAACGATCCATCGGCGTTGCGGAGCAGCAAGGGATCGTTGGTGCGCCCGTCGTCGCGACGGTCGAGCTTCTCCTGCGTGTCGTACTGCCCCACCATCCGGACGAAGATCGACCGCGTTGCCTGGTACTCGACCTTGAGGCGCGGGACCTTGCGAATGCTCACGGTCGACCCGTCGGTCCAGCGATTGAACTCCTGGTGCTGGTACTGTCCTTCCACCCGCAGCTGATCGGTGGGGCGGAAGCGGAGGTTGGCGGTGACGAAGTGGATCAGCCCCGACTGCCACTCGTCGAAGTTCTCGTCCTTGCCGCCGATGTACTGGAAGTCGCCGGAGAACTTCCCCCACTCGGGGGTCGTGACGTTCAGCATCAGGTCGACGTTGTGCAGGCGCGGGTCGCCGGCGGCGGTGAAGAGCACCGTGTCCTTGTGGGTCCCGAGGTCGCGCTCGACGTAGTAGCCCGCGTAGAGCTCCTTGTCGAAGCCGAAGTTCTCGAAGAAGAGGGCCCCGCTCACGCGCCAGCCGCCGCGGAGCGCGGCGTTGGAGGTGAAGTGCAGCTTGCGATCCTGCGACGCGCGCCCGTTCACGAAGGCGTCGTACGGCCCGGTCCCCTGGCCACGCACGGTCACCCCCCAGGTCTCGATGAACGACCCGGTGGGACGGAAGAAGCTCCACGTGTTGGCGACGACGTAGTCGACGACGTTGCGCCGGGAGATGAAGCCGGCCTGTGCATCGAAGTCCCGGTCGATGGCGTTGATGCGCGCGGAGAAGTTGTAGCGACGCCCCTGCCGTGCGAGCGTCGCCGCCCACAGCGGCGCGGTCGTCGTGCTGGTGTCGACGCGCGTGCTGCTGAGCGCGCCCTGCATGGACAGCGACCAGATCTTGCGGGCCACCAGGCGGGCATCGAGCCCCAGCACGCGGTTGAAGTCGCCATCATCCATGCGGTCGGTGTACGTGACACCGAGGCGCGATTGACGCCCGAGGTCGCGCGTCCCTCGCAGGATGTTGAAGAGCGGATGTCCGCCCCCGGTCAGCGACGTCGAGCGATCGTCGAGGGCGGTGAGCAACGCGAGGTTGGTGCCGAGCGCCTTCCCGGTGAGCTTGACCGCGACGTCGGGCTGCACGATGCGGCGCGTGTAGATGAGGTTGTTCCCCACCGCGAAGTTCTCGATCCCCTCGAGAAAGAAGGGACGGCGCTCGGGGTAGAAGAGCGCCTGCCGCGGATCGTACTGGAACGCGACGACGTCGGCCTCGACCTGCGAGAAGTCGGGATTGACCGTCCCGTTGAGGGTGAGGTTGTTGGTGACGCCCCAGCGCACGGTTCCGCCGTACTCCGGCCCCTGCGGGTCGTACCCCCACCCCAGGTCGCCCTTCCGGTGGCCGTTCTGGAAGGCGACGACCGACGGGTTGAGGTCGACCACGACGCCGCGGCGCAGGTCGCGAAGCCCCACCAGCCGCCCCGACTGCGCCAGGAACGAGGCGGCATCGCGGCGGGCCGGCGTCCAGGTGTCCTCGTGCCCCAGGTGTTGCACCTTGCGCACCAGCTGCAACCCCCAGTCCTGCACCGCCCTGGGCTGGTAGCGCAGCGACTTGAAGGGGATCCGCACCTCGACTTCGTAGCCGTACTCGGTCAGGCGTCCCTTGGACTCGTAGACGAAGTTGGCGCTGAGATCGGCGGCCACGCGCGCGGCCGCGCCGGCGCTACCGCTCGACGTCGCGGTCGACAGCTCGTTGATCGTCCCATCGGCCTGCACGCCTAACGCGTTGACACCGAAGGTGAACGCCTGCCGCCCATCGTTGAAGGTCGAGAGGATGATCTCGACATAGTCGTCGGCGCTGATCTTGTCCCGGTCCGAGAGCCGGGCGTTCGTCGCCCCCGCCGGGGCGAAGGCGCGGATCCCGAAGTGGATGGCGGTCGGCGAGTACCAGACCAGGACCTCGGTGGAGTCGGTCGAGGCGCGCTGGTCGGCCGGCTGGAACTGGGAGAACCCGGTGAGGAGCGCCGCCTCGCCCCACGCCGGCTCGCCGAGGACACCGTCCACCGTGATGCTCTGTTCGAGCCGGGGCGGGGAGACGTCGAGCTGCCCCTGGCGACCGTGGAAGACCCCGCCCTTGGGCGGGTCCGATGGCAGGAGAAGGGCCAGCGTGGCGAGGAGGGGGGTCAGCACAACGTGTCGTCAGTCAGGATGCGAAGGGCGGGCGGCTCGGCCGCACGGGGCGCGGCGCCGAGTCGATACGCGCACGGCGGGCGGGAACGTTGTTCTCCGGGGACGATCGCACCCGCGGCGTGCCGTGAGTGGTGCGAGGCGATGGACGAAACGAGGAGAGGCGCTTCCGGCGGTGCTCCGGAATCTGCACTGGCGCCAGCGGATGTGCATGAGCCGCGCCCCGCCGCCATGGCTCGCCGATGTCGCGGGGCCGCGCCGTGCCGTCGCTCCCATCCCGGAAATCGAGCGGGCGGGAGCGTCTCGCGACGCCCCCGCCCGCCCATCTCCGACTCCCTCGCCCGTTCGTCCGCTAGAACGCGAGGCTGATCCCGGCCGTGAAGGCGACGTTGTGCGCGACCTTGCTGTCCAGGTTGAACGAGGTCGCCTCCTTGAAGTCGAACTTGCCGATGTAGTCCTTGACCGCGCCCCGGAAGGCGAGGCTCCGGCTGACATGCAGGTCGATCCCGCCGCCGACGTTCCCGGCGAAGTTGGTGGTGTTGGTGGTGAGCGGCCCCTTGCTGACCTCGTACCGGATGGCGCCCAGCCCCCCCTCGACGAACGGGATGGCCCCCGTGCCTAACGCCCCCGGCGTGCCGAAGCGGTACTGCAGCCCGGCATCGTACAGGAGGATCCGGGTGTTCGCGATGCTGACCCCGCCGACGATGGGGATCCGCACGCGCAGGTCGCTCTCGGTGTATCCCAGGTTCCCGACCAGCGAGAGCTGGGGCGCGACGTCGAGGGCGAGCGTGCCGCCATACACGACCGCTCCTTCGTTGCTGACGCTGGTCCCGAGGGGGCCATCGACGTAGTCGCCGAACGTCATGTAGCCGACATACGGTGTCACACGCGCGACCGTGGGCTTCTGCGCCGCGAGGCGCGAGACGGGGACGACGCACGCGAGGAGTGCGACAGCTGCAAACGCCGAACGGCGGAAACGGACAATAGTGCGAGACATGGATGCTCCAGTTGAGGTACGCCCCATGGGTATGCACGCGCGGTGCCGCGACCTGGCCGTCGGCCAAGTGCTTTGGCCGCAAGATATTACGAGTCCCGAACCAGACGTGCGCCTGCCAGGCTGTCCTTCGCCGAGGACGGACTTGCGTCCCCGCGAGTCCCAAGGGCCGCGGGCCACGACGGAGTCGCGCGACCACGAGCCACGCTCGCCCCCCCGTTCGGTGGGGGAGCCAGGGACCCGCGGCCTGTCCTCAGCGACGCGCGAGTTCGTCGTAGAGAAAGGCCGCCGCCCGGATCCCCCCGATGTAGTTGGCGTCGCTCATCCATTCGTTCGGCGCGTGGGCGTTCTCGCCGGGGAGGCCGAATCCCATCAGGAGGACGGGGGCGCCGAGGACGCGCGTGAAGTCGTGCACGACCGGGATCGATCCTCCTTCACCCACGATGACCGGGGCGCGCCCGAATGCGCGCTCGAGCGCCTTGCACCCCGCCTCGAAGAGGACCCCGGACAGCTCGCCGCGCCACGGTTTGCCGCCGTGCAACGCGCGCACCGTGACGGTGACTCCCGGCGGCTGGACCGCGGCGACGTGAGCCTCGAGCAGGCGCTCCACCGTCTCGGGGTCCTGGTCGGGGACGAGGCGGCAGCTGACCTTCGCCATCGCCCTGGCCGGGAGGACCGTCTTGGCTCCTTCGCCGGTGTAGCCGCTCAGGAGGCCGTTCACCTCGCAGGTCGGGCGGGTCCAGATGCGCTCCAGGGTCGTGTACCCCGCCTCCCCGCCTAACGACGGCGCCCCCGTCTCGCGCAGGAACGCACCCTCGTCGAAGGGGAGCGCCCGCATCTGCGCGCGCACGGCGGGATCCCACGCGCGCACGACGTCGTAGAAGCCCGGGATCGCCACCCGTCCGTCGGCGTCGTGGAACGTCGCGAGGATGCGGGCCAGCGCCATGGCCGGGTTCGCCACGGCCCCGCCGTAGCTCCCCGAGTGCAGGTCGGTGGTGGCCCCCTCCACGTCGATCTGGAAGTAGGCGAGGCCGCGCAGCGACGAGAGGACCGACGGAAGCCCCGGGGCGAACATCGGAGAGTCCGAGATGACCACGCCGTCGCAGGCGAGGCGCTCCGCGTGCGCCTCGACGAACGGGGCCAGGTGCTCGCTTCCGACCTCCTCCTCGCCCTCGGCGAGGACGACGACATTCACGGGGAGCGCGCCGTGCGCCGCCAGGTACGACTCGATCGCCTTCAGGTGCAAGTAGAGCTGTCCCTTGTCGTCGACCGCCCCCCGGGCGAAGATCTTCCCGTCCCGCAGGGTGGGTTCGAACGGCGGCGACTCCCACAAGTCGAGCGGCTCCGCCGGCTGCACGTCGTAGTGCCCATAGATCACGATCGTGCGCGCCTCCGCCCCCGCCTTTCGCCACTCCCCGAGGACCACCGGGTGCCCGGCGGTGGGGTGAATGCTCGCCTCCAACCCGAGGCGCGCCATCTCGCTGCGCAACCACTCGGCGGCCCGCGCCACGTCGCCGGCATGCTCCGAACGCGCGCTCACCGACGGGATGCGGAGGAAGTCGAACAGCTCGCGACGGAAGCGGTCGCTGTTGGAGGCGATGTACGAGTCGAGGGCGGGCATGGGCCGGGGAGCGAGAGTCGGGCGACGGGCGCAGGGTGAAGGGCAAAGGGAAGGTGCGTCGTGCGAAGGGCGAAATTCAACCGTGCCGCCCGTACCTTCCTCTCCACTCACCACCCTGCATCTTCACACCAGAGGGCCGCCGCCCCCCCGCAGGGGCTCCCCACTTCTCGTCTTCTCGTCTTCTCGTCTTCTCGTCTTCTCGTCTTCTCGTCCTCATGAACCGCCTGGCCAGCGAATCCTCCCCCTACCTCCTGCAGCACGCCGGCAATCCGGTGGACTGGTACCCTTGGGGCCCCGAGGCACTGGCGCGCGCTGCGGCCGAGGACAAGCCGATCCTCCTGAGCATCGGCTACGCGGCCTGCCACTGGTGTCACGTGATGGAGCACGAGTCGTTCTCTGATCCGGCGACCGCCGCGCTGATGAACGAGCGCTTCGTCAACATCAAGGTGGACCGGGAGGAGCGCCCCGACCTCGACGCCATCTACATGCAGGCGGTGCAGGCGATGACCGGGCACGGGGGGTGGCCGATGACGGTCTTCCTCACGCCGGCAGGCGAGCCGTTCTACGGCGGCACCTACTTTCCTCCGGTCGAGCGGCACGGCATGCCGTCGTTCCCGCGCCTGTTGATGGCCATCAGCGATGCCTATCGCGACCGACGCGACGCCATCGCCAACACCACCCGTCAGCTGCGCGAAGTCTTCGACGCCTCGGCTTCGCTGGCGGCCGGGGGCGAGGCACTCGACCCGGCGGTGCTCGAGGCGGCCTACCGGTCACTGGCGCACACCTTCGACCAGCGGCACGGCGGCTTCGGTGGCGCCCCCAAGTTCCCCCCATCCATGGCGCTCGACTTCCTGGTGCGGCACTGGGCGCGCACCGGGACCGAACTGGCCCTCGACATGGCCACCACCACCTTTCGCGCCATGGCGCGGGGCGGGATCTACGACCAGGTGGGAGGCGGGATCCATCGCTACAGCGTCGACGAGCGCTGGCTGGTGCCGCACTTCGAGAAGATGCTGTACGACAATGCCCTCTTCGCGCGCCTCGGGGTGCACCTGTGGCAGGTGACGGGCGATGCGGAGGTGCAACGGGCCGTCCGCCAGACGCTGGGGTGGGTGGCGCGCGAGATGACGTCACCGGAGGGAGGCTTCTACTCGTCGCTCGACGCCGACAGCGAGGGACACGAAGGCCGGTTCTACGTGTGGGACGACGAGGAGCTCTCGGCGATCGTCGGCCACGACGCGCCGGTCGTCCGCGAGTACTGGGGCGTCACGCCGGGGGGGAACTTCGAGGGGCGCAACATCCTGTGCGTGGCTGCCGACCCGTCGGTGGTCGCGCGGCGCCATGGCCTCACCTTGATGCAGCTGACGGATCTCCTGTCGCGGGCCTCCGGCGCCCTGTACGCCGAGCGGGCGCGACGCCCGTGGCCCTCCCTGGACGACAAGGTCATCGCCTCGTGGAACGGGCTCATGCTGCGGGCGGTGGCCGAGGGGGCACGCGTCTTCGGCGACCCGGCGCTGCGCGACCTCGCGATCCGGAACGGAGAATTCCTCCGCACGCACCTGGTACGCGACGGGCGCGTCTTCCGGGTGTCGAGGCGAGGGGTGGTCAAGGAGATCGGCTTCCTCGAAGATCATGCCGCGGTCGCCCTGGGCTTCCTGGACCTGTACGCACTCACCTTCGACGGGCGCTGGCTCGCCGAGGCCATGACCATCGCCGATGTCACGGTGGAGCGGTTCCTCGATCCGGTGCGCGGCACCTTCTTCGACACCCCCCACGACCACGAGACGCTGATCACGCGTCCGCGCGACATCACCGACAACGCGATGCCGAGCGGGACCTCGCTCGCCGCGGAACTACTCTTGCGCCTGTCGGTGGTGACCGGCGAGGGGCGCGGCGCCGAGCTGGCGCACCGGATCTGCGGCGGGGTGGCCGAGGCGCTCGCGCGGCACCCGTCGTCGTTCGGGCACCTCCTGGGGGTGGCCGACATGGCCCTCCACGGCGCCACCGAAGTGGTGCTCGTCGGCGATCCGTCCGTGCCGGCGTTCGCCGCGCTGCGCGACGCCCTGGCCGCGACCTACGCTCCCTCGCTGATCCTGGCGGGGGGGGAACCGCAGCCGACGAGCTCGCTCGCCCTCCTCCGGGGGCGGGACGCTCCCGACGGTCACGCCATGGCGTATCTCTGCCGGCAGTACCGCTGCGAGGCCCCCACCAGCCGCCCGGACGAGCTGGTCGCCCAATTGGCGGCGGCCCGCCGGCCGGCACCGCCACCGGCCGAGCGCTAGGGACGCTGGCACCCCCCTTGCTCCACCAGGGTATCCGCCGTCGCACGTGGCTCGTCCCTGTGAGGGTCACAGCCGGCCCCCCCTCGGCATCATCGCACTGAGGGGTGCGGCTATAATCCGAGGGTTCCGGGGGGCGTCGATTCCCGGGTGTCGCAGTTCGGCACCCGATCGGCTCGCCCCCCCGCTGTCTCGCGGAGTCATCACCTCGTCCGAGCGAATGCACACCACCGATTCCGACCGATCCTCGCCTGCCGTCGCGCGCGCCTCACGCCGACTGGCTCGCCTGGCCTTCGCCGTTGCCGCAGTGGCGGGCGCGGCGTGCACGGAGAGCATCCCGCCGACGCCGATCGCCTCGCTCCGCATCACGCCGGGGGCCGACTCGTTCTTCGTCGGGCGTACGACCGCATCGGCCCCGTTCGCGGTGACCATGCTCGACGCGAACAACACGGAGATCAGGGACGGGCGCGCGATCACGTATACCTCCTCGGCCCCCGACGTCTTCACGGTGGACAGCAAGACCGGAGTGCTGACCGCGAAGGCGGCGGGGTCGGGGCTGTACCGCGCGACCGCGGACGGGCGGTTCATCGAGGCGACGGTGAAGGTCATCCACCCGGTGGACAAGGTCGTGCTCAACACGGGCGACTTCTCCCTCACCGTGGGCACGACGCGGCAGCTCGTCCCCACCGTCCTCGCCCCGGACGGGTCGGCGATCAGCGGCCGCGTCCTCAACTTCTCCTCGTCGCAGCCAAGCGTGGCATCGGTGAGCACGGGCGGGCTCGTGACGGCGATCGCCGAGGGGACGACGACGATCTACGTCGGCGTGGAAGGGAAGCTCGCCAGTGCCGTGGTGACGGTGACGCGCGAGGCCGTCGCCTCCATCCAGCTGAACCCGCCGGTCGCCCAGCTCCTGCGCATCGGCGGCCAGCTGCAAATCACGGCCTCGCCGCGCAACGCCGCCAACCTGCCGCTTGCGGGGCGCACCGTCACCTGGTTCACCAACAACCCCACGGTGGCCACCGTCACCCAACAGGGGCTCGTCTCCGCGGTTGGGGTCGGGAATGCCACGATCACCGCCGAGTGCGAAGGGCGCACGGCGACGTTGCAGGTGACCGTCACGCTGATCCCCGTCGGGTCGGTCACCTTCACGCAGGTGGCCGATACGCTGATCCCCAACGACCAGAAGCAGTTCAACCCGGTGGTGCGTGACACGGCGGGGAACGTGATCCCCTCGCTCCTCGGGCGTACCATCGCCTATACGGCGTCGAACAACCTCGTCCTCTCGACGGCGGCCGCCTCGGCGGGGGTGATCGTGACGGCGCAGAACACGGTCGGCAGCGCCACGATCACGGCGACCATCGACAACGTCTCGACGACCGCCCCGCTCACCATCACCGTGCCGCAGGTCGACCAGGTCAGCATCTCGCCGTCGCAGGCGACGGTCCAGGTGGGGAGCACCGTGCAGCTCACGGTCACCATCAGGGACGCCAACGGCAATTCGCTCGTCGTGAACCGCCCCATCATCGGTTTCGCGAGCAACGCCACGGCGGTCGCCACCGTCCCCCCCACCGGGGGACAGGTGGTGACCGTGACCGCGCGCGCCGCCGGGACCGCCATCATCACGGCCTCGGTGAACGGCTTCCCGGCCAGCGCGACGATCACCGTTCCCTGACCCCGATCGATGGTCGGTGCCGGCATGGGCCGGCACTCGCGCACGACGACAGCGAAGCGCCCCGCGGCCTGACGGCCTGCGGGGCGCTTCGCCTTCGGTCTCATCACATGGCCCGGGAGGGGGGGCGGGCCGCTGCCGCCGGACGTCTCCCTCCCCTACGCCTGTTGCTCCATCCCGCCGAGATCGGCGCAGCTCTGCAGGATGGTGCGGCAGTTGAGGCAGATCACCTTGCAGCGGATTTCCTGCACGTTCGGCGAGCCGCATACCGGGCAGGGGTCTAGTCCGACTGTCTTCTGCAGGTCGGCGTGCATGTCGGCCCCGCTGCCTACTCGAAGTCGAGCGCGAGGTTCATGGCGGGCGCCGAATGCGTGAGCGCCCCCACGGAGATGTGGTCGACGCCGGTGGCGGCGATTCCGCGTACCGTGTCCAGGTTCACCCCGCCGGACGCCTCGAGGATCGCGCGCCCGCTCGCCAGGCGCACACACTCGGCCATCGACTCGTTCGTCATGTTGTCGAGGAGAATGATGTCGGCCCCGGCCTCGAGCGCGGCCCGCACCTGCTCGATGGAGTCGCACTCCACCTCGACCGTGGCGCCCCGCGGGACCAGCTCGCGCGCCCGCCGGATGGCCACCGAGATGTCGCCCTCGCAGGCCACGAGATGGTTGTCCTTGATCAGGACCGACGAGGAGAGGTCGAGGCGGTGGTTCACCCCGCCACCGCACCGGACGGCGTACTTCTCCAGTGCGCGCCACCCCGGGGTCGTCTTGCGCGTGTCGAGGATCCTGGCCCGCGTCCCGCGCACCGCCTCGACGTAGCGCGCGGTATGGCTCGCCACCCCCGAGAGGCGCTGCAGGAAGTTGAGCGCCACACGCTCCGCCGACAGGAGTCCGCGTGCGTGGCCCGACATGTAGAGGACCGTGTCGCCGCGCGAGACGGTCGTCCCATCCTCGACGTCGACGCGGATGGAGGTCTTGGGATCGAGGAGGCGGAAGGCCTCGATGGCGAACGCCACGCCGGCGATCACCCCAGGCTGCCGGGCCACGAGCCGAGCCCGCGCCCGCCGGTCGCTGAGGACCGTCGCGATCGTGGTCACGTCGTTGAAGGCGCCGTCTTCATTGAGGGCGCCACGCACCCACTCCGTCACCTGCGCCGCGCTCAGCGGAAAGCGGAGCGGCGACCGCGGGTTGGCGGCGGGAGTCTCGAGGGGCGTCAGGCGACGCGGCGGCGTGACGGGGTCTTCGTGCGGCGACATCTCGGTCTCCCCCAGGTGCAAGTCCACGGCAATCTCTCCCCCACGGCCCGCGGCCGCGATTACTCCCCCGGGTCCGCAGCCGGCAGGCGCGCCGCCTGGCTTCCGCCAATGCTGACCATCCGCTCCAGCGCGCGACGTGCCCTGGAGGCCACATCCTCGGGGACCGTGATGCGATGCTCCATGCGCTCCAGCGCGTGCAGCACCTTGGGGAGCGTCGTCATCTTCATGTACATGCATTCCGCGCGATCGCTCGCGGCGTAGAACGTCTTGTCCGGGTTGGCCCGGCGCATCCGGTACAGGATCCCCGTCTCGGTCGCGACGATGAACGACGTCGCCTCCGATACCCCGGGGCGGCGGATCATCCCCTCGGTGGAGAGGACCTGCACGCCCTCCTTGTCGATGGCGCCGGCCGACATGGCCTCAAGCACGTTGGTGGAGCACCCGCACTCCGGGTGCACCAGCACCTCGGCGCCGGGGTGCTCGGCGCGCTGCCGGTTGAGCGACTGCGTCGTGATCCCCGCGTGCACGTGACACTCCCCCATCCAGACGTGGATGTTCTCGCGTCCAGTCACGCGCCGCACGTGCGCGCCGAGGAACATGTCGGGGAGGAAGAGGATCTCCTGCTCGGGGGGGATGGCGTTGATGATCTCGACCGCGTTCCCCGAGGTGCAGCAGTAGTCGCTCTCCGCCTTCACCGCCGCGGTGGTGTTCACGTAGCTCACGACGACGGCCCCGGGGTGCTCGCTCTTCCACTCCAGCAGCTGCTCGGCGGTGACCGTGTCCGCCAGCGAGCAGCCCGCGCCGAGTTCGGGGAGGAGCACCGTCTTCGTCGGGGAGAGGATGGCCGCCGTCTCGGCCATGAAGTGCACACCGCAGAAGACGATCACGTCGGCGTCGGTGCGGGCGGCCTCGCGGCTCAGCCCCAGCGAGTCGCCCACGTAATCGGCCACATCCTGCACCTCGGGGCGCTGGTAGTTGTGGGCCAGGATGACGGCGCGCTTCGCTTTCGCGAGGGCGCGAATCTGCGCGACGAGCTCGGCGTGCGTCGCCGCGGCGGCAGGAGGCGTGACGGTGGCAGTCATGGATCGGAATCTACTCCGGTGGACGGCGCCATGTTTCCCTCGGCTACATCTCCGCCGGGAGGGGGGTGGCGACCAGGACAGCGGTGAGGGCGACGAGGATCGCCGCCAGGGTCAGCTCGGCCACCGCCGAGCGACGGAGCGCTGCGAGGTCGCCGGTGGCGCGCACGCGCGGGGTGACGACGCGCCAGTTGTACCCTCCCAGCGCCGCCACCCCGACCAGTACGACCAACTTGCGAACCAGGGCGAGGCCGTAGTCCGAGCTCCAGAGCGCCGACAAGGACTCGAGGTGCAGCCAGGAGGCGAAGAGCCCGGTCAGTGCGACGACGCCGCCACTGGCGAGGGCCAGCGACGAGAAGCGCGCGAGGAGCTCGGTGGCAAGCCCTGGCGTGGTTCCTCGGGCAACCGGGAGCGCCGCCACGACGATGATGAAGAGGGTCCCCAGCCAGGCACCGGCCGCCGTCACGTGCATCGCGTCGAGGGCGACGGCGAGCGGGGCCAGGCGCGGCGCGCCGACGGCGTGCCCGGCGAGCGCCGGCGTCGCCGCCAGCGCGAGCGCGCCGGCGCCTAACGTCCAGGTGCCGCGGGTGTTGCCCCGCAGCGCCCCCGGCGCGGCCAGGGCGACCAGGAGCAGGGCCGCGCCCTGCAGGAGCCATCCCGTCCCCCAGGTGGTCTGGGTGATGACCCGCGGGGCCTCCGTCGCCCAGGCCGAGGGCGTGTCGGCGAAGGCTGCCGCCTGCTGCACGAGGCGCCAGGCGAAGAGCATCGCCAGCGCCCCCACCGCCAGCAGCAAAATTCGGCTGGCGCGCGCGCGCACCTGGGCGCTTCCGCGCTCGTCACGGTCGAAGACCGGCACAACGCGCAGCGCGAAGCACCACCCCCCGACCACGACCATGATCCCCGCGAACAGGAGAGCGCGGACGATGCCCTGCGCCGCGGGGGCGACGAGCGCCTCCAGCACGAGGACTTACCCTCCCGCCCGCACGGTGAAGGAGAACTCGCCCTTCATTGGGTGCCCATCCCTGGACGACGTCTTCCAGGCGACGGTGTAGCGTCCCGGGGCGAGCGCATGCGAAATGCCGGCCTCGATCGGGGCGCCGGCCGCGTCCGCCCGGCGCACGGGCGACAGCGGCACCGCCTGTCCCGCGGCATCGTGAAGGCGCACGGTCGTGACCGCCAGTTCGGGTGCCAGCGAGAACCAGAGGCGGATCGCGGTGGGAGGAGCGACCGTCTGGTCCTTGGCCGGCTCCGACTTGGTGAGGCGGAGATGGAACGCACCGACCGCTCCGCCTGCCGGCGGGAGCGACGGCGCGGCGTCCCGGGGCGGGACGGTGCCCGATACGGCGAGGATCGCGAGGGCAAGGCGAACGATCATGTGCGTCTCGGCTGCTGGGGCATCTGCGCATGCTGCCCCCGGCGAGTCGCAGCGCACGCGGGAGCACGAACCGAAGAAGGTAGCGGACGCTCGCAGCGACGTCGACGACCGGGCCCACGGACGCGTCGGCGCGGGGCGCCCGGCGAGCTCACCACTCGATGTGCTTGCCGCGCCACTCCCCGCGGGCCCTGGGATAGTCGCTTCGATAGTGCCCGCCGCGCGACTCGCGCCGAGCCAGGGCGGCCGCGGCCACGAGGCGCGCCGTCTCGCACATGTTCCGTTCCTCGGTCATCCCTTCGTCGAGCCGGGCATGCAGCTGATCCAGCGCCTTGACGCACTTGCGGAGCCCGCGCGCGTTGCGGTCGATGCCGGCGTGGTCCCACATCAGCTGGCGAATGGTGTCGGCCGCCACCTGGGCGGCGCCGCGGTCGGTGAGCGGAGGGACGTCCCACCGGGCGCGACGGCGCGGCACCGGGACGCGCGGCGCCGGGACGCGCGGCGCCGTCGACATGTCGCGCGCCACGCGCTCGGCGAAGACGAGTCCCTCGAGCAGGGAATTCGACGCCAGGCGGTTGGCGCCATGCACCCCCGTACACGCCACCTCGCCGCACGCGTAGAGCTGCGGGAGGGACGAGCGCCCGGCCAGGTCGGTGACGATCCCCCCCATCATGTAATGGGCCGCCGGGGTGACGGGGATGAGGTCGCGGCGCGGGTCGATGCCGCGGTGCTGGCAGATGGCGAAGATCCCGGGGAAGCGCTCCACGAACTTCTTCCCGATCGACCGGGCGTCGAGGTGAACGGCCCCGGTGCGTTGCCGCTCGCGGAAGATCTCGCGCGCCACGATGTCGCGCGGCGCCAGCTCGGCGAGCTTGTGCCGCGCGACCATGAAGCGCTCCCCTTCGGCGTTGAGCAGCGTCGCCCCCTCGCCGCGCACCGCCTCGGAGATGAGCGAGAGCGGGTTCTCCGGGGTATCGAGCGCGGTGGGGTGGAATTGCACGAACTCCATGTCGGCGAGCGTGACGCCCGCGCGGTGCGCGATGGCGAAGCCGTCGCCGGTGGCGACGACCGGGTTCGTCGTGTACCGGTAGATCTGCCCGCACCCCCCGGTGGCGAGCACCGTCGCGTCGGCGCGGATCTCGACCGCCTGCCCCATGACGCTGGCGCGCGCGCCGGCGCAGCGCCCGTCCTCCACGATGAGGTCCAGGACGCGGGCATACTCGAGGACATCGGATCTTTCGGTGGCGCGGATGCGCTCGATGAGGGTGCGCGCCACCTCGGCGCCGGTGCGATCGCCGTGGGCATGCACGATGCGCCGCCGCGAGTGCGCGGCCTCGCGCCCCAGCATGAGCTGGCCGTTCCGCCCGAGGTCGAAGGCGGCGCCCGCCAGTTGCAGCTCGCGCACGCGGGCCGGCCCCTCCTCCACCAGCACTTCCACCGCCTCACGGTCGCAGAGCGCGGCCCCCGCCGCCAGGGTGTCCTTTCGGTGCAGTTCGGGAGAGTCGCCGGCGCCGAGGGCGGCGGCAATGCCCCCCTGGGCATACGAGGTGGCGCTGTCGTGCAACGACCGCTTGGTGAGGACCAGGACGTCGCCGTGCTCCGCGGCGCGCCAGGCGGTGTGGAGTCCGGCAACCCCGCTCCCGATGACGAGGAAGCGGGTACGGATGAGGGAGGGCATGCCGAGGCGGTCGCGGTTGACGAGGAGTGGCGGGGCGTTGCCGACCCGCATGAATCGGCGAGATTTCCGGTCCCCCTTCGTTCAGGATATCGCCAGCACATGTCCGCCACCATTCCCGCTCGTACCCTGGCTCGCGCCGCCCTTCTCCTCGGCGCCGTGGCAATCCCCGCCCGTGGGCAGTGGACCCCGCTCACCAGCGGGACCACCGCCTCGTTGCGCGGACTCAGCGTCGTGGATGCGCGGATCGCATGGGCCAGCGGGACCGGTGGGACGGTGGTGCACACCACCGACGGCGGGGCGACGTGGACCGTGGACACGATCCCCGGCGCCGAGGCGCTGGACCTGCGCGCCGTGCACGCGCGGAGCGCCCGCGTGGCCTGGGTGGCGGCGACCGCGGGGCGCATCTGGCGCACCACCGACGGGGGGAGGCGGTGGGTGCAACAGTACCAGGCCGGCGACTCGGCGGTCTTCCTCGACGCCATCGATTTCTGGGACGACCAGCATGGAATGGCGTTAGGCGATCCGATCGACGGACGCTTCCACCTGCTGGTCACCAACGACGGCGGCGATACCTGGCGCGTCCTCCCGCTGGACGAGCGCCCGGTGGCCGCGCCGGGCGAGGCGGCCTTCGCCGCCAGCGGGAGCTCGCTCCTGTTGCGGGGCGCCCCGGGCTCGATGGAGGCGTGGATCGGCACCGGCGGTGCGGTGGCGCGGGTGCACCGCCACGTGAGCCGCGCGAAGGGGTGGGTCGCGTACGACACGCCGCTGCGGCAGGGGGGCGCGGCGGAGGGGATCTTCTCGCTGGCCGAGGTTCCGGGCGAGGGGTTCGTGATCGTCGGCGGGCACTACGAGCAGGGGGACTCGACGCGGGGGAATGCGGCGACGTCGCCCACCGGGAGCTCGTGGCAACCGGTGACCGGGGCCCCGCCGGGCGGCTATCGGTCGGGGGTCGCGTTCGCGCGGCGTCCCGGCGGACGCACCATCGGGATCGCGGTCGGCCCGGGCGGGAGCGACCTCTCGCGCGACGGCGGCCGCCACTGGGCCGCCTTCGATCGTGCCGGGTATCACGCCGTGCGCGCGTCGCGGGATGGTATGTTCTACGCTTCCGGGAGCGGCGGGCGCCTGGCGCGATTCGACGCACGCGCGCTCCCGTGACGTCCCTCGTGTCCTGACGCTCGCCGTCACATCGCCACGCCCAGACTCCACATGCATCCTTTCGCTCGTCGATCGCTCGTCGCCGGCGCCGCCGTGGCGCTCCTTGCCGCCTGTGGTTCCGAGCCCAGGCCCCCCGCGTCCGAGGTCGGGCTTCCGCCAGCCGCAACGTCGGCGGCGCCGGCCTCGTTCCGGGTGCGCTTCGAGACCAGCAAGGGGAGCTTCGTCGTCGAGGCGCACCGCGCGTGGGCGCCGAAGGGAGTGGACCGGCTGTACCAGCTGGTCCAGAGCGGCTTCTTCGACAACACGCGCTTCTTCCGCGTGGTGACGGGCTTCATGGTGCAGTTCGGGGTGCACGGCGATCCGGCGGTCAATGCGGCATGGGAGAACCTGGCCATCCCCGACGATTCGGTGACCCAGGGGAACACGCGCGGCAGGATGTCGTTCGCCATGGCGGGACCCGGGACGCGCACGACGCAGGTCTTCATCAACCTGGTCGACAACCGCTCCCTGGACGACATGGGGTTCGCCCCGATCGGCGAGGTGATCGAGGGGATGGCGGTGGTCGACTCGCTCTACGCCGGCTACGGTGACGGTCCCCCGTCGGGATTCGGCCCCGACCAGATGCGCCTCATGCGCGAGGGGAACGCCTACCTCGAGAAGGAATTCCCGAGGCTCGACTTCATCCGCACGGCGCGCGTCGTGGAAGACGGGGCGCCAGCCACCGCCGCCGCCGACCCGGCAGTGGCCCCCGCGGCCGCCGCCCCGGCTGCGCCGCGTGCGGGACGCCCGGCGCGCGAGCTCGCACGTTAGGCATGCTGGCCCGGGCCGCGGTCGCCCTGGCCGTGGCGACCGCCCAGCCACTCCTCGCGCAGCACGGGGACCATGTCGGCAGCGACTCCACGCGACGCGGTCGCGTGGGGGCGATGGCGGTGGTGCTCGGCTCGCACGCCAACCCGGCGGCACTGGGCCGGCCCGTGACCGAGGGATACGTCTCGCAACCCATGCTCTTCGGCGACGTGCAGCTGGCCGGGGGGCGCGTGGCGGCGCTGGCCACGCTCAACTTCGAGGGCGCGACGCTCTCGCGCGGCGAGATCAACCCCGACGGCTATGGCGAGGGCTACATCGACCGGCGCCACCCGCATACCTACCTCCACGAGGCGATGCTGGGCGTGGCCGGGACGCGCGGCGCGGTGGGCGCGTCGCTCTTCGCGGGGAAGGGGTTCGTCCCCTTCGGCACCGACGACCCCATGGTGCGCCCCTTCGTGAAGTACCCGGTGAACCACCACCACGCGCAGCTCATGGAACGGGGGCTCGTGGCGGCGGCGCTGCAGCTGCCGGGCGGGACGCTGGAGCTGGCCCGCTTCAACGGCGACGAACCCGAGGGGGCGTCCGACTGGCCCAACGCGGGGCGCGCCCTCGACTCGTGGGCGGCGCGGACGACCGTCTTCGCGCCGGGCGGGGTCGAGCTGTCGGCCAGCACGGCACGCGTCCGGTCGCCCGAGTTCGCGTCGGGCGAGGGGCTCGACCAGCGCAAGGCGAGCGCCTCGCTCCGGCTGGTGCGCGGGAGCGGCGCCTGGCGGTATGCGTTCGCCGAGTGGGCGCGGACGCGCGAGGGGGCAAGCGCGGGGCCCCGCTTCGCATTCACGTCGCTGCTGGCCGAGGGCGCCTGGCAGCTGCGCGGCGTGCAGCTGGCGGCGCGCGCGGAACGTACCGAGCGCCCCGAGGAGGATCGCCTCGACGATCCCTATCGTTCGGTGCGTCCCCTCCTGGACTTCAACATCCTCGGCCGGACCCGGTGGGACATCGTGACCGTGCAGCTGTCGGCGCCGGGCAGGCGCCTGGCCGGGGCGCGCGTCGCCCCGTTCGTCGAGGGGGCGTGGCTCGCCCCGCGTGCCCTGGCGCACCCCACGCCGATGGATCCCCGCATCTTCTATGATGCCTCGCGGCTCTGGATGCTGTCGGGGGGGGTGCGCCTCCATGCGGGGGCGATGCGCCCGCGCTTCGGGCGCTACGGCGCGGCGCAGCGTCATGTCGGCGACGCGTCCCCCCCCCGGGCCCACTGAAACTCGCGGCCCGGCCGGCCGTCCGAAGGTGGGCCTCGCTCGCCACCCGACCATTACCCTCGATCCATGCCCGCCCTCTCGTCAGTCGCAACCCGCCCCACCCGTCGCCCCATTCCTCGCCCCACGCCTCGCTCCGGGCGTCGCCGGCTCCTTCCGCTCGCCGCCGTGGTTGCAGCTGCGGCCTGCGGGGGTGACGACGCGCCGTCCGCCCCGATCATCGATCCCCTTCCCTCCCCGACCCCCGTCGTGATGACCGTTACCGGGCGCGGAACCCTCACCAGTCGCTACACCGCCGAGGTCTGGGCGCAGGGGGACTACGCGTACACCAGCACCTGGGGGGTCAGGGGGAACCCCGGCCTGCCCGGGAACGCCGTCTTCGTCTGGGACGTGCGCGGGGCCCCGCAACTCGTCGATTCGGTCGTCGTCCCCCCCGTCATCGACGGGACGTCGGTGCGCACCACCGGTGACGTGCAGGTGAGCGACGACGGGAAGCTCCTGGTCTTTCCCACCGAGCTCGGCCCCGGCTCGTTGGAGATCTACTCGCTGGCCGACCCCGCCAGGCCGTCGCCGCTCGCGCGCTTCACCTCACCCAACATCACGCGCGGAGTCCACACCGCCGAGCTGCAACGAGTCGGCGGGAAGCTCTACGCCTTCCTGTCGGTCAACAACGGCGTCAGCCATCCGTCGCGCCTGATGGTCGTGGACCTGGGCGATCCGGCCAACCCGCGCGAGGTGATGTTCCGCGACATGGGGAAGCCGTTCATCCACGACGTGTACGTGCGCGACGGGCGCCTCTTCACCGCCCTGTGGAACGATGGCGTCGTCATCTGGGACATCGGCGGAGGCGGCAAGGGCGGGACCGTCCAGAACCCGATCGAGATCGGGCGGCTCCTCACCAAGGATGGCGAGGCGCACAACATCTGGTGGTTCCACGAGCCGGCGACGGGGCTCAAGCGCTACGCCTTCGTCGGGCAGGAGGGGGCGGCGACGCTCTTCTCCTCCTCGTCGGGCGACATCCACGTGGTCGACATCTCCGACCCCACGCAGCCGAAGGAGGTCGCCTTCTTCAACGTTCCGGGTGCCGGGACACACAACTTCTCGGTCGACGAGGGGCGCGGGATCCTCTACGCCGCCTACTACAACGGCGGCGTGCAGGCGCTGGACATCGCGGGCGACCTGTCGAAGTGCGGCTTCGCCCCGCGCGCCGCCGACGGGCGCTGCGACCTGCGACTGATGGGGCGCGTGCTGGCGACTGGTGTCGCCGGCGCGGGGACGCCCGTCTTCGTCTGGGGGGTCCACTTCACCGGGAACGCCCTCTATGCCTCGGACATGCTCAACGGGCTGGTGAAGCTGGCGCCGGTGACACGTTAGGCGAGCTGGAGCCGTGGAACGGGTGAGGGGGCGCCGTCCCGCCACGGCGCCCCACGGCGCCCCCGGCAGTCCCCGGCAATCCACGGCCTCCCCCGCGACCCACGGCTCCCCCGCGGACGCACGACGCCCGCCGGGGCAGGCGCCCGCCTCCTCGAGCAGGCGCCCTCCGCCCCGCGCCGGCGCGCTTCCCCCACTCGTTACGTATTCCCGATTGACAGTCTCGGGATTACCGCGTACACTCCCGACGCGTTACCTGATATTCATTCTCAGTTAACCCTGCGGTCATCGTCGGAACCCCCTCCCCTCCGGCCGTGACCCCGATTCGGCGATCCTCGCCGCTTCTTTTGTGGTTAAACCCGACAAAGTTAGTCCCGCTTCTCCCATGATACGCGCCGCCTGCTCCGTCTGCCTCCTCGCACTCACCGCTTCGTCGTACGCCCGCGCGCAGGAGGGGGGCACGCACGGCCAGACGACCCGGCTCGACACCGTCCGGGTGAAGGGGGAACACGAGACGACCCGCGGCTATCGCGCGACCCGCCTGCGCTCCAGTACGCGGACGGAGACGCCGCTCCGCGACATCCCCCAGGCCGCAACGGTCGTCACCCGCGCGCAGATCCGCGACCAGGCGATGCAGTCCATGGGCGACGTGGTGCGCTACGTCCCGGGGGTGACGATGGGACAGGGCGAGGGGCATCGCGATGCCCCGACCATCCGCGGCGTCAGCTCCACCGCCGACTTCTTCGTCAATGGCGTCCGCGACGACGCGCAGTACCTGCGCGACGTCTACAACCTCGAGCGCGTCGAGGCCCTCAAGGGGGCCAACGCCCTTGCCTTCGGTCGTGGCGGAGGCGGCGGCGTCGTCAACCGCGTCACCAAGGAGGCGCAGTGGATGCGCTCTGGCGACGTCTCACTCGAGGCGGGGAGCTACAACCACACGCGTGGCACGTTCGACATGGGCAATGCCCTGTCGCCCCGCGCCGCGGCCCGCCTGACAGGGGTGGCGGAGCACTCCGGGAGCTTCCGCGACGCGATCGCCCTCGACCGCGTCGGCCTCAACCCGACCGTCGCCTTGATGTTCGGCGCCACCTCGCTCCGCCTCGGGTTCGAGCACTTCCAGGATCGCCGCACGATCGACCGCGGGATTCCGTCGTTCAACGGCGCCCCGCTTGCCGGCGCCACGCGTACCTTCTTCGGCAACCCCGACGCCAATCGCTCGCGTGCCTTCGTGCGCTCGGCGAGCGCGGTGGTGGAGCGTGGCGACGAGAGCGCCCTCCTGGTGCGCAGCCAGCTCCGCTACACCACGTACGACAAGAGCTACCAGAACACCGTGCCGGGAGCCATCACCGCCGACGGCTCGGAGGTGACGATCTCCGCCTACCGCAACGACACCCAGCGACGGAACCTCTTCAGCCAGACCGACGTCGTCGCCCGGCGTACCACGGGTCCGGTCAGCCACACCTTTCTGGCCGGTGCCGAGTTGGGGCGTCAGGAGACGGACAACTTCCGGCAGACCGGTTACTTCGATGGGAGCGCCACGTCGATCCGGACGCCGCTCGTTGCGCCGACCATCAGCACCCCCGTCGCCTTCCGTCAGAGCGCGACCGACGCCGACAACTCGGCGCTCGCGCACGTCGTCTCGGGCTACCTGCAGCACCAGGCCGCGCTGGGCGCGCATTGGCAGACCACGCTCGGCGTGCGGTGGGACCGCTTCGCCATGGACTTCGACGACCATCGCAAGAGCCTCACGCGGGACAGGACCGACGTCCTCGTCTCTCCGCGCGCCGGCGTCGTCTTCAAGCCGGTCGCCGCGGTGTCGGCCTACGGCTCGTATAGTGTCTCGAGCCTCCCCAGCTCGGGCGACCAGTTCTCCTCGCTCGATGCGACGACCGAGACGCTCGCCCCCGAGCGCTTCACGAACCGCGAGATCGGGATCAAGTGGGACGCGAGCCGTTCGCTCGCGGTGACGGTTGCGATCTTCCAGCTGGACCGCACCAACACGCGCGCCAACGATCCCGACACGCCGGGGCGCATCGTGCAGACGGGGGCGCAGCGCTCGACGGGTGGTGAGCTCGGAATCACGGGGAATGTCACGTCGCGCTGGCAGGTGGCCGGCGGCTGGGCGGTGCAGCGGGCAACGGTCCGGCGGGCCACCACCTCGGCGGCCGCGGGCGCGACCGTCCCGCTGGTGCCGCACCAGTCACTCTCGCTCTGGAACCGCCTGCGGCTGCAGGAGCGCGTTGGCGCCGCCATCGGCATCGTGCACCAGGGAAGGATGTACGCGGCCATCGACAACCGCGTGACGCTCCCCGCCTTCACGCGCCTGGATGGCGCGCTGTTCATCGACGTATCGCGCCAGCTCCGGGTGCAGGCGAACATCGAGAACCTGCTCGGCGCATCATACTTCGCCACGTCGCACGGCAACAACAACATCCTCCCCGGCGCCCCGCGCACGCTGCGGATGTCGCTGGTGGCGACGCCGTGACCGGCGCCTGACGAGCTCCGCGCCCGGCGAGGGGCGACGTCTCCGGGGCCCGAGGCGGGGTTCCGGGGGGACACCGGGCCGCGGCGCGGCGCGCGGCGCCACGAGCGACTACAACTTCCCCCCGCACTTGCGGCAGAACGCGGCATCGTGCTCGTGCCCCTCGGCGGCGCAGTGCGGGCAGGCCTGCGTCGAGACCGGGGCGCGCATGGCACGCGTCATCTCCGCGGTCACGATCCCCGTGGGGACGGCGATGACGCCGTAGCCCATCAGCATGACCGCCGACGCGATGAATCGCCCGAGCGTCGTCTGCGGCGAGATGTCGCCGTAGCCCACGGTGGTGAGCGTCACGATCGCCCAGTAGATCCCGGTGGAGATGCTGGTGAAGCCGTGCTCGGGACCCTCGACCACATGGATCAGGGCGCCGACGATCACCACCACCGTCAGCACGGTGAAGAGGAAGACCAGGATCTTGCGGCGACTCGCCTGCAGCGCCCTCCAGAGCTCGCGCGATTCGCCCAGGTACTGCGAGAGCTTGAAGACCCTGAAGATCCGCAGGAGGCGCAGGATGCGGATCACGAGGAGGCTCTGGGCCCCGGGGACGAGGACGGAGAAGTAGGTCGGGATGACCGAGAGGAGATCCACGATCCCGAAGAACGAGGTGGCGTAGCGCATCGGCTTGCCGACGCTGAACAGGCGCAACCCGTACTCGATCGTGAAGAGGACGGTGAAGCTCCACTCGGCGAGGCGCAGCGCCGGGCCGTAGCGCGCCCGTACGGCGGGGGCGCTCTCCAGGACCACCACCGACACGCTGGCGGCGATGAGGGCCAGGAGGATGGCGTCGAAGAGCTTTCCGGCCCTCGTGTCGGCCTCGAAGATCACCTCGTGCAGGCGTTGGCGAAGCGCGCTGGGGGGCGAGTCGTCGCGGGGCATGCCGACGGGAGTGGGGGGAATCGGAGGGCCGGGGCCGGGATGTCCAGGTCTGCCTAACGCTTGATACCGTCCCCGCGCGCGAAGAACCCGGGGAGGGAGACGGGGACCGTCCCGGTGATGGGGGCGCGTCCCATGAGCGCGCCGGCGGCGGCGCGCTCCGCCGCGTCACCGACGCTGTACGTCACCATGTAGGTCCCCACGGCGGCGACCTGGCGGATGAGGTACGGGTTGCCGAAGGCGACCAGCACCACGCGCTGTTGCGCCGCCGCCGAGTCGGCAGCCGCAATCGCCGCCAGCCAGGAGGCGATGTGCGGAGGGATGGCCGGGCGCCCCTCCCCCTCGATGCGCCGCACGTACGCCGCCACGACCACGCGCTCGGCGGCGGCGATCGCCGGCGCGAGCGCATCCAGCTGCGACTGCACGGTGCCCGGCGAGACCCGCATGATGCGCACCGACGGGTCGCCCTGGCGCATGGCCGCGGCGAAGACGCGACCGGCGCGCAGCTCGGTCTCGGGCATGTACTGGATGACCAGCGTGCGCTTGCCGGTGAGCGGGACGAGCGCGCCGCGGTCGCGCAGGAGCGTCACCGCCCGCCGCGCGATGTCGTTGGCCGTGGCGCGATGCGCCGCGGCGCCCACGACGTGCCGTGACGAATCGAAGGAGACGAAGCGGTTGAAGGCGACCCCGCTCCTGGCCTTGAGCTCCAGCACGCGCCGCGCCGAGGCGTCGATGCGGTCGCGCGAGATCTCGCCACGCTCCACCGCCGCCACCACGGCGTCGATGGCCTTGGTGGGATCGCTCGGCTTGAGAAGGATGTCGGCGCCCGCCTTCACGGCCAGGACGCTGCTCTCGGCGACACCGTATCCCTTGCCGACCCCTTCCATCGTCATGGCATCGGTGATGGCGACGCCGCGAAAGTGCAGCGAGTCGCGCAGCAACGCCGTCATGATGCGTGGGGCGAGGGTGGCTGGCGTCGTCGAGTCGCCCTCGAGCGCGGGCAAGGCGATGTGGGCCGACATCACGAGTCCGACCCCGGCACCGATCGCCGCGCGGAAGGGGACGAGCTCCGTCGTCTGGAAGCGCGCCCAGTCGGCGCTGACGACCGGGAGCCCCACATGCGAGTCGACGTCGGTGTCGCCGTGTCCGGGGAAGTGCTTGGCCGTGGCGATGGTCCCGGCGTCCTGCGATCCCTTCACGAAGAGCGCCGACAGGCGGGCCACGTGCGCGGGGTCCTCGCCGAAGGACCGGGTGTTGATGACCGGGTTCTGCGGGTTGTTGTTGACGTCGACGACGGGGGCGAAGTTGATGTGGATGCCGACGGCGCGCGCCTCGCGGCCGATGATGTTCCCCACGTCGTAGGCGTCCGAGTCACGCCCGGTGGCCGCGATCGCCATGGCGGTCGGGAAGACCGTGGCCCCACCGGCGTCCATCAGGTAGTGCGAGAAGACCCCCCCCTCCAGCCGGCCTAACGCCGGCTCGAGGTCCGACGACGCAAGCAGGGGGACGCGGGCCAGGCGCTGGAAGGCATCCAGCTTGGTCGCCACCTCCATCGGCGTGCCGAGCGACATGCTCACCCCGCCGATGCCATCCTCGACGATCCAGCGCCGCACCTCGGCGAAGGCGGAGTCGTCGGTGGAGGTGTAGTCGCCAAGGACCCAGACCATCACCATCTGTCCCACGCGCTGCCGCAGGTCGAGCGAGGCGAGGGTACGGTCGACCCATTCGCGCTGACGCGGCGTGAGCGGGGTGGCCGGGGCCACCGCCGACGCGCTGGCCGCAGGAGCCGGGGTCACCGCTGGCGGGGCCGCGGTGGAGCAGGCGGCGACGGCGAGGGAGAGCGAGGCGAGCGTGAACGACGGGCGCATCGGTGGTGTGATGGACATGGCGAAGGGGAGCGGCACCCGGAGCACGGTCCGGGGGCCTGGGGTGGGAATCTGCATGGAGCGTCAGGGTTTCGCACCGCTGCCATGGCGTCTCCGGTTCCGTCGCCGCCGTTTCACGGCCTCGGTGAGCTTGGGAGCCGACGGGTCGGGGCTCCCCCCGATTCACCGCAGGGAGTGCCGGGCGGAGTCGAGCACGCGTCAGGCACCACGAAACCACTCCGAATTGACGGGCCTCTGTCTTGCAGAGGAGAGTTCCTTCCGCGGCGAGATCGCCAGGGAGTCCGACTCGACAGGAAATAGGAATACTTCGGATGCAGGATCGGGAGACGAGTGAGCAGCGGAGGGTCTGGTTCCATGTGGACCTCGACGGGCTCGACGCCATCTACGGAGCCCACGGTCGCGCCTGGTCGGGAACCAGCGACGCCTTCTATCTGAGCGCGATCGACCGCTCCCTCCGCATCTTTGCCCAGCGGAGGATCACGGCGACCTACTTCGCCATCGCCCAGGACCTGGAACGTCCCGAGAAGCGCGCGGCGCTGCGGCGCATCGTCGCCGGCGGGCATCACATCGCGTCGCACTCCGTCACGCACCCCGTCCTGCACCGCTCCGGCTCGGAGCGCAAGCGGCGCGAAGTATTCGAGTCCAAGGCGCGTCTCGAGGATGCGCTCGGCGTGCCGGTGCATGGTTTTCGCGCTCCGGGCTACTCGATCGACCTGGAAACGCTCGACCTGCTGCGGGAGGCCGGGTACCGGTACGACTCCTCGGTACATCCGACCTACGCGCTCCGACAGCGGCTGCACGTGGAGCGCGTCTGGCCCGAGCCGTTCGACTTCTTCGGCGACCGGAGCCTCATCGAACTCCCCCTACCCTACGTCGGGCCCTGGCTCCCTTCGTTTCATCCTGCATACGCCTTCTACTTGCGCCGGGCCTATCATCGCGACCAGCTGCGCCGGTTCGCGCGCAGGCGGCGCTACCTCACCTACCTGTTCCACCTCACGGACTTTTCCGACCGAGTGAAGGACGTCGAGAGCCTGCGCCTCGCGCTCTTCACCAACAACTGGTTCCGCGGCGACGAGAAGGAGGAATACGTCGGCCAGCTCCTGGACGAGGTGCGTGAACAGTTTCCCCACGTCACCACCAGCGAGGAGGTTGTGGCGGGGTGGCCGGAGAGCGCGCCCGACCTCAATCCGCGCACGATCCTCGGGATCGCGACTACGCACGAGACCGGGGCGTGCATCGTGCGCGACCAGGTGGTCGTGGCCGCCGTGAACGAGGAACGCATGTCACGGGTGAAGCTCGACACCACGTATCCGCCGACGCAGTCGATTCGTGAGGTAATCCGCCTCTCGAGGATGCAGCCGTCGGAGATCGACGCCGTGGCCGTTGCCGGGTTGCGCTGGACCGACCTGCTCGCGCAGTTGTGGGCGACCGTGCGCCGGGACGTCGGGGAGTTCCACGCCCTCAACGACTACATCCCGCACGCGTGTCGGTTGGCGTATCGCGCCTTCTACCTGTGGCGCGCGTCGCGCTACGAGACGGTGCTGGATTTCCTGGAGCGCGAGTACGGGGTGCGGCCGAAGCTGTGGTTCGTGGAACACCACGAGGCGCATGCGGCGTGCGCCCACCGGACGGGGACGGCCAGCGACACGCTCGTCGTGACCGCCGACGGCGTGGGCGACGACCTGTGCGTGACCATCGGGCGTGGCCGTGGCGGGCTGATCCAGCGCGACCAGGCGCTCCCTTATCCGCACTCCTTCGGGCAGTTCTACACCGCGTGCACCCAGGTCCTCGGCTTCAAGGGAGGGCGCCACGAGGGGAAGATCACCGGCCTCGCCGGATTCGGGACGCGCAACCCGGAGCTCGTGGCCAAGATCGAGTCGACCCTGTTCAGTCGCGACGGTGACTTCAAGCTGCACAAGGGGTTTTACGCCGAGGGGTTCCCGCGCCTCAAGCTCAAGGACATCGCCCGGGTATACGGGGGGCGCAACACGCTCCTCGGGATCGACTACCGGAACTACAAGCCGCCCCTCAAACGTTTGCTTGCCGGCTATCCGCGGGAGGACGTGGCGTGGGCCTTCCAGCACATCCTCGAGCGTGAGGTCGTGAAGCTGGTGCGGCCACACGTGCCGGCCGGGCGCCCGTTGCACCTGGTTGTGGCGGGCGGCGTCTTCGCGAACGTGAAGCTCAACATGGCGTTGTCGCAGGAACTGCAACCCGCGTCGATCCACATCTACCCCAACATGGGGGATGGCGGGCTGTGCGTCGGGGCGGCGCTCACGGTGGCGGGGAGCATGCCGCGCCCCGCACCCGATATGTACCTCGGGACGTCGTACGACGACGCCGACATCGAAGCGGCGCTGGCGTGTTACCCGCAACTGACAGTCACGCGTCCCGACGACCTGGCCGGCGCGATCGCCGCCGCTCTCGCGGACCACAAGATCGTCGCTCGCTTTGCCGGAAAGATGGAGTTTGGCCCCAGGGCGCTGGGACATCGTTCCATCCTGTACCACGCCGGCGATCGCACCGTGAACAGCTGGCTCAACACGCAGCTGCATCGCACGGAGTTCATGCCGTTCGCACCCATGTGCATTCATGCAGACGCTGCGGAGTACTTCCACATGCGTGAGGGGGAAATGCGTCCCTGCGAGTTCATGACACTCGTGGTGTCGTGCACGGAGCGGATGCGCACGGAGTGCCCGGCCGCCGTGCACATCGACGGCAGCGCACGCCCCCAGCTGGTGCGGCCCGATATCGCCCCGGGAATGCACGACATCCTGGTCGCCTACAAGGCCCTGACCGGGTCGTCGGTGGTGATCAACACCTCCTTCAATATGCACGAGGAGCCGATCATTCGGTCGCCCGACGAGGCGATCCGCTCGTACCTCGCCAGCCACCTGCACGTGCTCGCGCTCGGCTCCTACCTGGTCAGCACCGATGCCACCCTCCTCGATCGGTTGACCAAGGGTCGGGGCGCCGGTGCCCGCAATGTTGCACCTGCCGAGGCGCTCATCCAGTGATGGCGGCGTGGCACGACTCGGTCCTCGCCAGGCTGGCCGGGCAAATGGGCCGGCGGCACGTGCTGATCTTCGTCATCGCGGCACTGGTGTACGTCCCGACGGCCTCGTGGGGGACTCCGCACGCCACCGCCTGGAACCGGACGGAGGCCTGGGGAGTCGACGACGAGCCTCCCACCGGCCCCTTGGCGCAATTGTACGACATCGTCAATCCCGCGCCGACGCAGAATCCGAATCTCGGCTACCCGATGCTGCACCCGTTCCTGGTGCTGGCGGCGTTCGCACCCTATGTCACGTGGCTTCGGGTGACCGGTGAACTGGGAACCCCGACGGGGGCCTTCCCGCACGGGTTCTCCGATCCGGTCACGGCGCTGGCCACGCTCTCGCTCCTGGCGCACCTGCTGAGTGTGCTGCTGGCGGCGGGAATCGTGGTGGCCGCGTACGAAACCGGGCGCACCCTGTGGGACGAGCGCGCGGGGGTGTGGGGGGCCGCATTCTCCGGGTTGGTCTACCCGATGTTCTACTACGCCCGGACATCCAACCCCGATGTCCCGGTCCTCTTCTTCACGGCGATCGCCGGCATCCCATTCGCCCGCGCCCTGATGCTGGGCGTCACGCGGAAGCGCGTGCTCTGGCTGGGAGCGCTGATCGGCCTCGCGCTCGCCACCAAGGAGCCGTCATTCGCGTCGTTCGTCGGGATTCCCTTCGTGCTTCTACTCCTTCCCCGTCCGGGTGAATCGCGGCCGCAATGGTGGAAGAGGGAGACGTGGTCACTCGCCGCCTGTTGCGCCCTCGCCGTCGTCCTCGCCTACGTGGTGGGGAGCGGGATGATCGTCGACCCCGACCGCTGGATGGCGCACATCCGCTTCATCCGCGAGCGCAGCGCCGAGGCGGTGGAGGGGGCGGTGGCGTTCATGCCGTACTATCCCAGGAGCTGGAGCGGCAACGTGGCCCTCGGCTCGCGGCTGTTGCAGCTCATGGCCGACGCCATGACGGGGCCGGGGCTCGTGCTGGGGGGAGTCGGGCTCGCGCTCGCCGCCAGGCGCACGCCACGCGCCGCCTGGTTTGCCGTCACCGTCGTCACGTACCTCGCGATCCTCTTCTGGTCGGCGCGCGCGGCGCAGCTGCGCTACGTCATGCCGGCCGTGTACGCGCTGTCGCTGTTTGCCGGCTACGCGGTGCGCGAGCTGCTGGCGGCGCGTGCGGCGGCGGTCCGGGCGATGGGGGCCGCGGCGGCGGCAGCAGCGGTTGTGCTCGCGTCGCTGCGCGGGGTGGACCTGACGTGGGCCATGGCGCACGACTCGCGGCATGCGGCGGCGGCGTGGCTGCGCGAGCATGGGAAGCCGGGCGACCGGCTCGAGTTCTTCGGCTCGATGCAGAAGGAGCCTCCCATGGAGGGATGGATGACCTCCGGCTTTGCCGTCGAGTACCTGGGCGGCAACGTCAAGGCGCCGCGCGACTCGGCGACGGTGGCGAGGATCATCCGGGGATGGCACGAGCGCCGGCCGCGCTTCGTGTCGTTGATTCCCGACTACACCAGCCACCCCGGGGAGCCGTTCGCTCCCCTGATCCTCGCTGGATTGATTGTCGTCGTTTACGCGCTGCGGCGCCCGCCGCTGGACTACCCGGTGGTGAACCCGCCGATCAGGATCTACGAGCGCGTCGAGACGCCACCGGGGTGAGCACCCGGGGTGAGCACCCCGGGAGAACGGGCGCGCGCGCGATGGTGGCGGCGGGGGGCGTTGGCCGGGCAGCGGCTAACGCCCCCCTCGCGTCATCCGTAAGTTCCCGCCACCACAGGAGGGAACGGATGCCCACGGGTGGCGAGGTCCTCGCGCGCATGCTGCGGGCCGAAGGGGTCGATACCGTCTTCGGCATCATCGACGGGACGTATTACGGGTTCTATGGCGCGTTGCACGCGCTCGGCATCAGGCTCGTCACGCCGCGCCACGAGGCCAGCGCCGCGCACGCCGCCGCCGCCTACGCGCGCCTCACCGGCAGGCTTGGCGTCTGCATGGCGAGCAACGGCCCCGGCGTGGCCAACATCCTCCCCGGGCTCGTCGTGGAGCAGGCGGAGGGGAACCGCGTCCTCTGCATAACGAGTGCGCGCCGCACGGGGGCGATGTACCCGCTGCGGACGGGGACCTACCAGGGCTTCGACCAGGCGGCGGTGGTGGGCGCGTTCGCGAAGCACAGCCGCGCCGTGCCCGGCTTCGAGCGCATCCCCGAGCTGATGCGGGGGGCGCTGCGCGCCTGCTGGGACGGGCGCCCCGGCGTGGTGCACCTGGATGTCCCGGAGAACCTGATGAACGGCGAGATGCCGGGCGACGTCGCGTACCTGGCGCCGTCGCAGTACCGGCGGGTGGCGCCGACCGCCCCGGACGCCGGTGACGTGGCGCGCGCCGCGGCGCTCCTCACGCAGTGCGAGCTCCCCGTCATCCACGTGGGGAGCGGGGTGATCCACGCCGGGGCGTTCGACCAGGTGCAACGCGTGGCCGAATTGCTGCAGGCTCCGGTCACCACGAGCTGGGCGGCGCGCGGGGCGGTGGACGAGTCGTCGCCCCTGGCGATCCCGATGCCGCACGTGAAGCTCAACACCCTGGTGCGCAACGACGCCGATGCCGCCCTCATCCTGGGGTCGCGCGTGGGGGAGACCGACTGGTGGGGGAAGGCACCGTACTGGCGCAGGGCGTCGGAGCAACGGACGGTGCAAGTGGACATCGACGATGCGACCATCGGCGCCAACAGGCCGGTCGAGATCGGGGCGTGTGCCGACGTCGGCGCCTTCCTCGAGGCGCTGCACGATCGCCTGTCCGCCAGGCGCAACGAGCCGGCGCTTGCCCGCCGGCGCGCGCGCCTGCAGGGATATGGCAGGCACGTCCGGCGCTTCAATGCCAGGCTCGACGCCGCCCTGGCCGATACGGGAGCGCCGCTGCACCCCGCACACGTCCCGGCGGCGGTGCGCGAGCTCTTCCCTGCCGGAAGCCCGCTCGTCGCCGACGGCGGGAACACTGCCGTCTGGACCATGTTCTACAGCAGGGCGGTCCCGCCGGCCCGCATCCTCTCCACGATGAAGATGGGGATGCTCGGGGCCGGGATGGGGCAAGCGTTAGGCGCGGCGGTCGCCGTCCCGGACCACCCGGTGGCCTGCATCACCGGGGACGGCGCGATGGGGATGCATCCGCAGGAGATCGAGGCGGCGGTCCGCCACCGGCTGCACATCGTCTGGCTCGTCCTCTGCGACCGGCAGTGGGGGATGGTCAAGATGACGCAGAGCATGGCGATGCGTCCCGTGAAGATGCTCCTCCGGAAGCGGCTCGATCCCGGCGAGAACATCTGGTCCGACTTCGGGGAGATCGACTTCGCCGCCGTGGCGCGGGCCATGGGCGCCGCGGGCGAGCGCGTGGCCGACCCCCGGGCGTTGCGGCAAGCGATCGCGCGGGCGCTGGGGCATCAGGGGCCGACGGTGATCCACGTCGACGTGAACCCGACCACGCACATGTGGGCGCCGGGCCTCCTCCACTTCAAGGCGATGCACCAGGAGCCCAAGGGGAAGTGAGCGAGCTCGATGCGGTCCGGCTCAACTTCAGCCCTGCGACGCTGCATGCACTGAACGCGATCCTGGCGATCGTGATGTTCGGGGTGGCGCTCGACCTGAGTGCCGAGGACTTCCGGCGCGTGGCGGCCAACCCGCGTCCGGTCCTCATCGGGCTCGCCGGGCACTTCCTGGTCTTCCCGGCGTTCACCTTCCTCCTCGTCCTCCTCATCCGCCCGTCGCCCAGCATCGCCCTCGGGATGATGCTCGTCGCCAGCTGCCCGGCGGGAAACATCTCCAACTTCCTGGTGCACCTGGCCGGCGGCAACACCGCCCTCTCGGTCAGCATCAGCTCCGCATCGACGGTGCTGTCGGTGGTGCTGACGCCGCTGGTGCTGCGCTTCTGGGGGGCGCTGTACGGGCCGACGAGCGCCATCCTGCGGGACGTGGCGGTCGACCCGCTGGAGATGTTCGTCACCATCTTCGTCCTGCTCGGCATTCCGCTCACGCTCGGCGTGATGGTCGCGCGCCGCTGGCCGCGGTTCGCCCAGCGGGCGCGGCTCCCCCTCAAGCGATTCTCGATCGCGGTGTTCGGGGCGTTCCTCGTGGCGGCGCTGGCTGGCAACTGGACATACTTCGTGACGTACGTGCAGCTGGTGGTGGTCGCGGTGGCGCTGCACAACGCCATGGCGCTGGCCACGGGCTACTGGACCGCCGCCGCCCTCGGGCTCCCGGAGCGCGACCGGCGCGCGGTGAGCTTCGAGGTCGGGATCCAGAACTCCGGGCTCGGATTGATCCTGATCTTCACCTTCTTCGACGGGCTCGGGGGGATGGCGATCGTGGCGGCGTGGTGGGGGATCTGGCACATCGTCGCGGGGTTGTCGCTGGCGGCATACTGGGCGCGTCGCCCCCTCCCCCGGTGACGGGGGCGCATGCCGATGCACGCCTCCCCGGCGCGATGATGCGGCCCTCGATCCTCGTCACCGGTTCGTCCGGCTACATCGGACGCCTCCTGGTGGCCGAGCTGGCCGAGGGGGTGCGCGCCGGGCGCTTCGGCACGGTCGTCGCCGCCGACATCCGCGCCCCGGAGGCGCTTCCCGACGGCGTGAGGTTCGTCAGGCACGACGTGCGCGACGCGGGGCTCGAGGCCGTGATGCAGGCGCACGGCACCACGGTGGTCGTGCACCTCGCCTCCATCGTCACCCCGCCCAGGGGGAGCACCCGCGACGTCGAGTACGCGGTCGACGTCGGCGGGACGCGGCGCGTCCTCGAGGGGTGCGTGGCCGCACGGGTCCGGCGCATCGTCGTGACCTCGAGCGGGGCAGCCTACGGCTATCACGCCGACAACCCCGCGCGACTGCGTGAGACGGACCCCCTCCGCGGCAACGACTCGTTTGCCTACGCCTGGCACAAGCGGCTGGTCGAGGAGATGCTCGCCACCTACCGGCGCGACCACCCCGCCCTCGAGCAGGTGGTCTTCCGCGTCGGGACGATCCTTGGCGCCACGGTCAGCAACCAGATCACCGCCCTGTTCGAGAAGCGGCGGCTCCTCGCGGTCAGCGGCTCGGCATCGCCCTTCGTCTTCGTGCACGATCGCGACGTCGTCCGCTGCCTCGTGCGGGGCGTGGACACCCCGGTGACGGGGATCTTCAATGTTGCAGGTGACGGTGTCGTGACGATCGACGAGATCGCGACGCTCCTGCACAAGCCCGTCCTGCGGATCCCGGCCTGGCTGCTGCGCGGGGCGCTCGCGGTGCTCGCCCCCCTCGGCCTCACGCGCTACGGCCCCGCGCAGGTCGCCTTCCTGCGATATCGCCCGGTGCTCGACAACACGCGGCTGAAGGAGGTCTTCGGCTACCGGCCGGCGATGACGTCGCGCGAGGCGTTCATGGCCTGGCGGGACGCCGCGCCCCGTGTCACGGCGCCTCCGTGAGGGGGCCGCCCGAGGGAGCAGGCTCCCCCGACGATGAGGGAGCCGCCGCCGGGATCCCGACCGGCGACGCCATGCGCCGCACGGCCCACCCCCAGAGCACGACGGCCAGCATGGGCGCCGCGTACAGCATCGCATGCCCCGTGGCGCGCTGCTGCTCCATGTTGTAGGCCGTGCAGATGAGGCCCGGATACAGCGTGTAGACCAGCCCGATGGCGGCGACCATCGCGACGCCATGGATTCCGAGCGCCATCGTCACGGCAAGGGTGGTGCGCGGCAGCGCGTGCGCGAGGGCCGCTCCCGCCAGGAACCACGAGACGTGCAGGAGCTGGTCGGCGACGGTGCTCGACGCGGCGAGATCGAGCGAGCGCGGCACCATCCAGAACATCATCGCGCCGACGGCGAGCACGAGGATCGCCGGATCCCACGCCGGGGCGCTCCCGGGGCGCCGGCGTCTCGACCCGTGAGCCGCAACGGCGCCGAGGACGAGCATGGCCGGCACCTGCAACAGTTGGTGGCGGGGCATGGTGGCGCTGAACCACTGGGCCTGCGGCGGCATGGCCAGCACCACCGCCAGGGCGAACGCGAGCACCGGCCTCGTCATCGGGCCACGGCGCGCAACGCGGCGACGAGCGAGTCCGCCGTCACCTCGGGGCGGAAGACGGCCACGACCTGGCCGGCGGGGTCGATGAGAAAGCTGGAGGCGGCATGGTTGATCCGCCCGTCGGGGAGGCGCGTCACCCAGACGCCGAGCCGCGCGAGCGACGCGTCCAGGCGTCGATCGTCGCCCTCGTTCACGCCCCCCATGATCCACCCCGGCCCAGCCCCCAACGCGCGCCAGTGCTCGCCGAGCGAGGCGGGGTCGTCCCGCGCCGGATCGATCGAGAGGCTCAGGAACACCACCCGTCCCGGCACGAGGTCACCGAGCCGCCCATACGCCTGTCGCAGGCGCGCCGTGACCAGGTGGCACACGTCGGGGCAATGCAGGTACATGAAGGTGAGGAGGACGTAGCGTCCGCGGTAGGCCTCGAGCGAGCCGCGCTCGCCCGCCAGCTGCCAGAAGGAGAGCGGCGGCGCGGCATGCGGCAGCGGGCCGGCGGCGGCGAGCGCCGCGCCGTCGGTGGTGAACGCCCGGAAGCCGTGCGTCCACCATCCGATGAGCGCCACGACGCCCACCAGCGCCAGCCCGCCGCGCACCCCGCGCACGGCGCGGCGTGCACGCCCGTCGATCACACCACGGCCCAGTTCCGTCGCCATTCCCCCACGAGCGCGGCGAGGTACAGGAGCAACCCGACCAGGACGAGCCCGACGAACCACGCCGCGTAGCCGGCCAGGGCCTGTCCGGCGGCCGCCACCTGCTTGATCGGGATTGCCTGGTAGGTGGCGTAGCGCCGGGGGACGGCGGCCAATCCGCCGAGATAGAACATGGTGACGAAGCCATACCCGCCGACCACGAAGACCGCCAGCGCCGCCTTGGCGCGCGACTGTGCCTCGGGGGATACGATCTCGTGCAGGGCGGCGAAGAGCATCAGCACGTATCCGACCAGGAAGTACGTGTGGAAGTGCCCCGGCACCCAGAGCGTGTTGTGGAAGTACACGTTGACCGCGATCGTCGAGTCGAGCACGGCGGCGAGTCCTCCCACGGCCCATCCCACGATTCCCAGGTAGTACGCAATCGGCGCAAAGCTCCACTTCACGTCGGCGCGGTACACCTGCGTCGCGGCGCCGAACATGGTCACCACGGTCGCCGGGATCGCGCTGAAGTACGACGCCACCTGCCCGATCACCTGCAGCGCCTTCGGCTGGGCGAAGTCCATGTAGAGGTGATGCAGGAAGGCGAACAGGACGAAGACGAGCGTCGCATTCCACGCCAGGGCCACCACGCGGTTCACCGACCAGGCGCGGCCGGTATAGAGCGGGAGACGCTCATACAGCAGGGCGACCCCCAGGTACATGGTGATGTTCACCAGGGTGTGCCCAAAGAGGAACATCAGGTCCTTGAGCAGGAGAGCGTCGAGTTGCAGCGCCGGCACGAACCACTTGAACAGGTACAGCATCATCACCACGGCACCGACCACGGTGGTGATGGCTCCGGCAAGCAGCGAGACGGTCGCGATCAGGATGAACGAGGGGAGCGGCTCCTGCGGCGTTGCCCCCGTGATGTACTCCCACGCCAGGAGGCGGCGCGCCCCGTACCGCGCCGCGAACGCCCGCAGCAGCTCGAGCTGGGCCAGGAGCCACGCCACGCCGAGCACCAGGATCGAGACGATGGCGAGCGACGTGGACCACCGGGCCCAGGTCGTGATGAACGGGAGCGGGTAGAGCATGTACCACCCCGATCCGTGTCGCCCGACCAGCGTGGCGACGATCACGCCCACGGTGCCGACGAGGACCAGGACGTAGATCCAGCGGAAGAGCGCGAGGCTCGGCTGCACGTACCTAAACGCGTGATACCAGACGGCGATCACGCCGCCGATGAACAGCGTCCCGGCCATCCCCAGGCCGTGCAGCGTCATCATCGCGTAGAAGTAGTCGGGGCGCACGGCGAGGGCCCCGGCCTGGCTCATTCGCATCAGGAGGCCGAGCACCATGAGCACGAGGAGGGTGAGGATCACCGTGACGGCCCAGACCATCACCATCCTCTTGGCCGCGTGAGGCGCGGCAGGAGTCGACATGGACATGGGTCAGCGTGCCTCCAGCGATGCGAACATCATGTGATGCCCGAGCCCGCAGTACTCGAGGCAGAAGACGCGATACGTGCCCGCGACCGGAAAGGTCACCGTCAGCTCGTTGCGATAGCCGGGCATCGCCTGCGCCTGCGCGAGCAGCGATCCGTCGGGCCGGTAGATGCCGAAGCCGTGATTCACGTCGAGCGACCCCACATCGAACGTCACCGGGCGTCCGACCGGGAGGACGATGCCGCTGCCGCCACCTGGACTCGCCTGGCCGGACGTGATCTGCCACCCCCACATCACGCCGTTGGCGACGAGCGTCACGGCCGTGGGCTCGTCCTGTGCCGACGCGTACGGCGTGTGGCGCAGCGTCATGACGAGCGCGGCGACGAGGACGGCGGTCAGGGCGATGAAGTAGCCCCGCCTGGTCCGGTAGATGCCTGGGCGGACATCCTCGATCGCCGCCATGGGGCGGCGCGTGGCGACGACCCACGCGATGATCCAGATGGCGATGGCGCCAACCAAGGTGACGATGCCGACGATCTCGACGGTCACGCGCTTCCTCCTGCATGAAGTGAGATACCGCAGCAAAGCTGCATGTCTCGTCACACTATGCCCGGACCCCGATCTGACAAGTCGGGCAACCCACGGTATCCACCCCATTCCCTTAGCGTCCTCTTATCACGGATGGCGCGCCGGCACCGGCGCGTGGCCATTACCGCTGACGCCACGAGCCCCGCGACGCGAGCAACCATCCTTCGCCTCACGGCATCCAACCCGCAGTCCCCTCCATCGAGCCCGCCCGTGCACAACCTCCGTGATGCCTGGCGCGCCCTCCGGCGCACCCCGCTCGTGAGCATCGTCGCGATCCTCTCGCTGGCCCTGGGGATCGGGGCGAACACGGCGATGTTCTCCATCCTCGACACGCTGATCCTGCGTACGCTCCCGGTCCCGCACGCCGGCCGCCTGGCGCTGCTCACGAACGAGGGCCGGCCGGCGTCGCTCACCAATCCCATCTGGGAGGAGATCCGCGCGCGCGAGGAGGCGTTCGACGGCGCCTTCGCGTGGTCGATGCAGCGCTTCAACCTTGCAACTGGCGGTGAGGCGGAGCTGGTCGACGGGATGTATGCCAGCGGGCGGATCTTCGACGTGCTCGGTGTCCCGGCCGTCGTCGGGCGGGTCTTCACCCCATCCGACGACCGGAGGGGCGGGGGCGACGCCGGGCTGGTGGCCGTCATCTCGCACGACTACTGGCAGCGCCAGTACGGCGGGGCGCGCGACGTGATCGGCCGCGGCATCACCCTCGAGGGCAGGACGTTCACCATCGTCGGCGTCACGCCGCCGGGCTTCTTCGGCCCCGAGGTGGGGCGCCGCTTCGACGTCGCCATCCCGCTGGGGACCGAGCGCGCCATCCGGGGGAACGAGAGTGCGCTCGACCAGCGGTCGTGGTGGTGGCTGCAGGCCATGGTACGGCTCGAGTCGGGGCAGTCACTGGCCGCGGCCAACGCCGCATTGCGCCAGATGCAGCCGCAAGTGCGCGAGGCCACCATCCCCCCGCACTACCGTCCCGAGAACGTCGAGCGCTACCTGCGCGATCCGTACACGCTGATGGAGGCGAGCACGGGGACGTCGCGGCTGCGTGACCAGTACCAGCGCCCCCTGCTCACCATCATGGCGGTGGTGGGGCTCGTCCTCCTCATCGCCTGCGGCAACATCGCCAACCTCCTCCTGGCCCGCGCCACCGCGCGCCGTCACGAGCTCAGCGTGCGCCAGGCGCTCGGGGCCTCGCGCGCGCAGCTGGCACGGCAGCTGTTCGCCGAGAGCGCGCTCCTCTCCGCGAGCGGGGCGATACTCGGGATCTTCTTCGCCGTGTGGGGGAGCCGGCTGCTCGTGAGGCAGCTCGCGCTCCGGGGGACTCCGGCTGCGCTCGACCTGTCGCTGGACTGGCGCGTCTTCGCCTTCACCGCCGCCGTCGCCGTCGGGACCGCGCTGCTCTTCGGCACGGCGCCCGCGCTGCGGGCGGCGCGCGCGCGCCCCATGGAGGCGATGCGCGAGCAGGGGCGCGGCAACTCGGGCGACGCGCGCGCCGGGCTCGGCGGAAGCCTCGTGGTCATGCAGGTCGCGCTCTCGCTGGTCCTCGTCGTCGGGGCCGCCCTGTTCCTGCGCACGTTCGCCACGCTCACGAGCATGCGCCTGGGCTTCGACCGCGACCGTGTCCTGGTCGTCCGGGTCGATGCCACGCGAAGCGCGGTCGACACGCTGGCGCGGGTGGCGCTGTACGAGCGGCTGCAACGCGCGGCACTCGGCGTCCCCGGCGTGAGCCAGGCCGCGCTCTCCGTGGTGACGCCGGTGAGCGGGACCACCTGGAACAACCTGGTCGAGGTGGACGGGATGCCGCCGCGCTCCGAGGAGGAGCGCTCGACCAACGTCAACGTCCTCACCCCCGGTTGGTTCGCGACGTACGGGACGCCGCTGCTGGCCGGGCGCGACATCGACGCGCGCGACCGCGAGGGGGCGCCGATGGTTGCGGTGGTCAACGAGACCTTCGTGCGCAAGCACCTGGGGGGCGGCAACCCGATCGGGCGCATCATCCGGCAGCCCGGCTTCATGGGGGAGCCGGGGCGCACGATCGAGATCGTGGGACTGGCACGCGACGCCGTGTACGGCGGGCTGCGCGACACCCTCCCGCCGACGATGTACCTCCCCCTGGCCCAGAACGGGAGGACGCCGTCGTCGATCTCGCTGAGCGTGCGGGCCGAGCGCGGTGCGCCAGCCACGCTGGGACGCGCGATCGTGGCCGCCCTCGCGCAGGTGGACCCCGCCCTCTCCCTGCGCGTGACGCCGCTCGAGCAGCAGGTGCAGGGATCGCTGACGCAGGAGCGGCTGGTGGCCATGCTCTCCGCCTTCTTCGGGGCCCTCGCCTTGCTCCTGGCGGGCGTCGGGCTGTACGGCGTGACCGCCTACGCCGTCACCAGGCGCCGGGCGGAGCTCGGGATCCGGATGGCGTTGGGCTCGGCGCCGGCCGGGATCATGCGCCTCGTCATGGCGCGCGTGGCGGCGCTGGTGGTGGCCGGCGTGGTGCTGGGCAGTCTGGCCTCGTGGTGGCTGTCGCGTTTCGTCGGCGGGTTGCTCTACGGGCTCACGCCGCGCGACCCGTTCTCCTTCGGCGCCGGGGCGCTGGCGCTGGTGCTGGTGGGGTTGCTGGCGGGGTGGGTCCCCGCCCGCCGCGCAGCGCGCCTGGATCCGGCGACGGTGCTGCGGGAGGAGTAGCGGGAGACCAACCGGCACGCCGGCCTGAACGCCGGCCGACGTGCCGGCGGCGGCGGATCGCGACGCATGCCGGGGCGGCGGGCGACCCGCCGCATCGCCTTACCCGCGCGGGGGGAGCGCGCGGGTCACCGGGGCGGTAGCCAGCCGCGGCTCGCCGCAGTGCTCGGCGATCGCCGCCACGGTGCGATCGCGCAAGTCGACGACTGCCCGCCAGTCGCTCCCGTTAGGCGTGAGCGGCTCGCCCACCCAGACGTGGATGGGGCGAGGGTGCGGGATGCGCTGGCCATCGCGCAGCACCTCGCGCGTGCCGCGCAGCGCCACCGGGACCACCCGCGCGCCGGTCGCCACCGCGGCCTGGAAGGCGCCGAGCCGGAAGGGGCGAAGCCCGCGCGACGCGCGAAAGCCCCCCTCCGCGAAGAAGAGCAGGGCCTCCCCACGCCGCAACTGCCCCTCCACCGCCAGCGCGTTGGCGACGCTCTCCTTGACGAGAAAGCGCTCCACCGTCGGGTGATCGCCGCGGCGCGCCAGCGCCCCGACGAGCGGCCACGTGAGCACCTCGCGCATGGCGACGAAGCGGAAGTCTCCAGCCAGCGCCGCCAGGAGCGCCGGCGTGTCGGCGTAGGATGCGTGGTTGGCCACGAGGACGAGCGGCCCCCCGTCCGGGAGCCGCGGATTCCCCTCCACGCGCAGGCGGCACCCGCTGGCGGCCAGGATGACGCGGCTCATCGCCCGGCTCAGGCGGCGCACCGGCAACCCGGCAGGGACGGTGTAGGTCAGGACGAGGAAGACCGGGCCGAGGGCGACGAGCGCAAGGAGCCACGACAGGACGATGGCGGCCGCCTGGACGCCGCGCCAGGCACGCCGCCCCCCGCTCCGGAGCCAGCCTAACGACTTCCCGATCGCCAGCCCGCCCCGCAGCCGCCAGGGGACGCGCCCCCCGGCGATGCGTCCCTCGAGGTAGGCCGCGCGTGCGGCGCCGCGGCGGATCTTGCCGCTGGGCGTCTTGGGCACCACCCCCGGCGGCACCACCCGCACGTCGTCCGGCGGGACGCCGACACCCGACGCGACGGCGGCGATCACGTCGCGCGCCAGCCGGTCGCGTTCCGACGCCGACTCGGCGTGCGACTCCGCGAGGACGACGAGGCGCTCGGTCCCGCCCCCCTCGTCGGGGATCCCGAACGCCGCCACGCACCCCTTCCGGACGCCGGCCACGGTGGCCGCGACTTCCTCCACCTCCTGCGGCACGATGTTGCGGCCGCCCTTGATGATGAGGTCCTTGAGGCGCCCGGTGATGAAGATCTCGCCCTCGGCGGCGTAGGCCTGGTCGCCGCTGTCGATCCACCCGTCGGCCAGGACGGCGCGCGCGGTGGCGTCGTCGTTATGGAAGTAGCCACGCATGCACGACGGCCCGCGAAAGAGCAGCCGCCCCACCGCTCGCTCGCCGACCTCGCGGCGCCCCTCGTCGACGATGCGCACCTCGTGCCCCGGGAGCGGGGTCCCGACCGAGACGAATGAGAGCGCGCCAGCATCCCCCGGCAGGGCGCCGAGCGCCCGCCGGTCGCGGGCGAACGGCTCGCGCTGCACGTGGTCGACCCGCGGCCCGCGCCCTAGCGGAGGAAAGCAGAGGGCGACGGAGCACTCGGCGAGCCCATACACCGGCATCAGCGCCTCGCGCCGGAAGCCGTACCGCGCGAAGCGCTCGGCGAACCGGTCGAGGGTGGAGGCGCTCACCGGCTCGGACCCGTTGAGGGCGCATCGCCACGACGAGAGGTCGAGCCCGGCGATGGCCTCGTCGCTCACCTTCCGCACGCACAGCTCGAAGGCGAAGTTGGGGGCCGGCGAGAGCGTGGCCCGCTGCTGGTGGATGGCCCACAGCCACCGCTCGGGACGCGCCAGGAACGAGAGGGGTGACATGAGCGACAGCGGGATCCCCTGGACCATGCAGACCAGCCACGTCCCGATGAGCCCCATGTCGTGATAGAGCGGAAGCCAGCTGACCCCCACGTCGGTGGGCTGCATGTCGACGCCGGTGGCGATGGCGCGGATGTTGGCGAGGAGGTTGGCGTGCGACAGGAGGACCCCCTTGGGGTCGCCCGTGCTCCCCGAGGTGTACTGGACGAGCGCGGCGTCGCCCGCCGTGAGGGACGGGGGGACGGACAGCGGCTCGCCGCCGCGCAGGGCGTCGACCGTGAGGGTCCGGCCGAGTGCGGGCGCGCTCCCCTTGAGCAGGCGCGCCACGGGGAGGGCCTCGGGCATGGCGACGAGGAAACGCGCGTCGGCGTTGGCGAGGATGCGGGACTGGCGCTGCAGGTACTCGCCCAGGCGGTCGAGCCGGGCCGGGGGGTAGAGCGGGACGGCGATACCGCCAGCCGCAAGGATCCCCATGAAGGCCTGCAGGTAATCGAGCCCGGTGGGAAGCATCAGCGCCACCGGCTCGCCGATCCCCAGCCCGTGCTCGCGGAGGGCACCGGCGATGCGCGCCGCGCCATCCCAGAGCTCGGCGTACGTCACCGGCTGCAGCTGGGCGTCGCGGTGGAGGAGGACGTGCGTCCGCGCCGGCTCGGCCGCCGCGCGCCGGCGAAGGGCGTCGACCAGCGTCGCCACCTCCTCGGTGCGGAGCGCCGTGGCCGGGCCGACCGCGGCTCCCCGTCCGCTCGCCGGCAGGTGCACCTCGGGCACCAACGGGAGGGCCCGCGCCATCTCGCGCGGCGTGTCGAGCAGGAGGAAGGCATCGTCCAGCTCGCGCCCGAACGCACGCTCGAGGCGCGCCATCAACTCGACGCGCTCCAGGCTGCCCAGGCCGACGTCGCGTTCCAGTGACGCGGTGGGCGACACGGCTCGGGCGGCGCGGTCGCCCCCCAGCTCGAGGGCGAGCGCACGCACCTCGTCCAGCACGCGCTCCTCGTCGCGCCCGGCCTGGATGCTCGAGTCGATGGTTGGCGGCGATTCGGCGAGCGCCATCAAGAGCCCTTCCCCCTCCCTGGCACGTCTCGTCACCCGGCGCCGCGCACTGGCGGCGTACGCACGACAGACTCGCGAGGTCCCCGCGCGTCACCGTACAAGGTGACGCGTGAGGCGAAGGGGCGAAAGGCCCGAGGCGCCCTACCGGAACAGGTGCAGGACCAGCCAGCTCCCCGGCCCTGCAATCAGCACCGTGAAGACGACGTTGAGGATGAGCCCTGCGCGCGCCATCTGCGGGATCGTCACGTAGCCGCCGGAAAAGACGACCGCGTTAGGCGGGGTGGCCACGGGGAGCATGAAGGCGCAGCTGGCGGCGAGTGCCGCCGGCGCCGCGAGAAGTACCGGGGGCGCCCCCACCGCCACCGCCAGCGAGGCCACGATGGGGATGAACGCCGCCGCCGTGGCCGTGTTGCTCGTCAGCTCGGTGAGGAAGATGATGGTCAGCGTCACCACCAGTACCGCCACCCACACGGGGAGCCCCTGTACCACGCCGAGGTTGCTCCCGATCCAGTCCGCCAGCTGCGTGCGGGCGACGGCATTGGCCAGCGACAGCCCGCCCCCGAACAGGACCAGGATCTCCCACGGCACCCCACGGGCCGACTCCCAGCTCAGGGCAAATTCCCCCTTGCGCAGGTTCACCGGCGCGAGGAAGAGGATGAGCGCCGCCCCGATCGCGATCCCGGTGTCCGATAGCCCGGGCAGGGCCCGCTCCAGCAGGGGGCGGAAGATCCACGCCAGCGCGGTGAGGGCGAAGACGACCGCGACGATCACCTCCCCCCGTGACATCGGGCCCAACGCCCGCCACTCGCGGTCGATCCGCTCGGCGGCCCCGGGAATCTCCTCACGCGAAACGCGGTGGCTCCAGCGCGTCAGGACAAGCCACGTGAGCGGGAGGCCGAGCAGCACGATCGGGACGCCGAGCATCATGTAGCGGGCGAAGCCGATCTCCACCCCGAACTGCTGCGACATGATCCCGGCGAAGAGCGCGTTGGGCGGGGAGCCGATGAGCGTGGCCAGCCCGCCGATGCTGCAGGCATAGGCGATGCCAAGCATCAGCGCCGTCGGAAAATCCGACGCCGCCTGGCCCTCGGCCGGGTCGGCCTCGTGCACCATGCGCACCACCGACAGCCCGATGGGGAGCATCATCACCGCCGTCGCCGTGTTGCTGATCCACGCGCTGATGAAGCCGGCGGCGATCATGAAGCCCGCCACCAGCCGATCTGGCCGTGCCCCCATGAGCGACAGGATCCCGAGCGCGATGCGGCGGTGCAGCATCCACTGGGTCATGGCCTGCGCCAGCAGGAAGCCCCCCAGGAAGAGGCCGATGATGGGGTTGGCGTAGGGGGCCGACGCCTTGTCGACGTCGAGGACGCCGAGGATGGGAAAGAGCGCCACCGGGATGAGGGCGGTGGCGGGGATCGGGATCGCCTCGGTGACCCACCAGATGGCCATCAACGTCCCGACGGCGGCCGTGCGCCAGGCAGGGAGCGTCATCTCCCGGGGAGGCGGCACGACCAGCATCCACGCGAACACGACGAGTCCCAGGACGAGCCCCGCGATGGTGCGGGCCCCCGCCGCCTCCCACCAGCGGCGGGGGGTGGGGGCTGCTTCGGGCTCCGCGCGTTGGGGGGGCGACATGCCGCGGATCTTATGGGGCGGGCGAGCGGGGCGCGAGTGGGAGGAAGGCTTCGGTCATCGCCTGCATCTCGTCCGTCACGTACCGGGCGCGATCGACCGCCATCCAGAACGCCTCGGCGTCCTCGCGCGTCCACCCCGCGGGGTCGTGCAACGCGGCGAGGGCATCATACAGCTCGTGCGCGGTCTGGATGCGACGGTCAGGGTTGGCCTCGAGGCAGCGCAGGATGACCGAGCCGAGCGCGTGGGCACTCGCGTCGCGCTGCGCGTGCCGGGCCGCGTAGTGCGACCGCACGTCGATCCCGGCCGGCATCCGCCCGCCGGGGAGGTCGGCGAACGGGGAGCATCCGGTGAGCAGCACGTGCAGCGTCACGCCTAACGCGAACAGGTCGCTGCGCTCGTCGGCCGGCGTCCCGTCCAGGAGCTCGGGAGCGAGGTACGCCGGGGTCCCCACCACTACCCCCGTCCACGTGAGGTCCGTCGTCGCCGTGGGCGTCGGCTCGCGGAGGCGGACGATCCCGAAGTCGAGGAGCTTGACGAAGTCCGGGTCGTCGCCCACGCGCGTCAGGAAGAGGTTGTGGGGCTTGATGTCCCGGTGGATGATCCCGGCCGCGTGCGCCTCCTCGAGGGCGAGGCATGCCTGCATTCCCACGTTTGCCACCCGCGCCGCGGGGAGGGGACCGTGGCGATCGACGAGGGTGGCGAGGTCCATCCCCTGGAGGTACTCCATGGCGATGTAGTACAGGCCATCGTCGCTGGCGCCGAAGTCGAAGATCTGCACCACGTGCGCCCCGCGCAGCTGGCCCGCGGCGTGTGCCTCGCGCTCGAAGCGCCGCACCGCCTCGTGCCCGGCCGGCGTCGCGACGCGGAGGATCTTGAGAGCCACGTTCCGGTTGAGGTTCAGGTCCCACGCCAGCCAGACTTCGCCCATTCCCCCCTTCCCGATGGGCGCCTGCAACCGATAGCGCCCCAGGCGGCGCGCCTGGTACAGCTGCTGCTGCGTGCTCCACACCGTGTGCCCGATGATGAGCCCCAGGAGCGCGGAGCTTGCGACGAAGACGTGGTTGGCGGCGAAGAAGACCAGCGAGTCGGCCGAGAGCCACTCCGCCCGCGCGCACGGCGACACGAGGGCGCCGACGCCGATCACGATGGGGAACGACAGCCAGATGCGCCCGTAGGTCTTGATGCTGTGCCGCCAGTGCGTCGGCACCAGCGTGGCGCGTACCATGGCCACCACCGAGATGCCGTGCATGTATGGCGAGCGGATCCCACCGATCTCCACGGCCATGAGCGCTATTGCCAGCGCCGCCGCACCGTAGCACAGGTTCTGCCACCGGTACAGCCGCTTGAAGGGGGGTCGCGGTATGGCGGCTCGCGTAATACGCGCCGAAGAACGCTGCCTCCACGAGGATGCGGTAGATCACGAACCGCTCGAACGGCGCCCCCGGGTATGCGACGAAGCACATGAAGGCGTCGAGCAGCATGAACGACGGCCAGATCATCAGGCCGCTCCGCATGGCACGGATCACGACACGGCGATCGGCGTCGGTGTCCGGGCCGCCGCGAGGCGCGGCGATGGTGTGCTTCGGGTCCATGGATGGACCTCGTCCGGGGACGTTCAAAGACAGGACAATGGCCACGGGCGCCAATACCGCGCCCCGAAGCAAGCTCCTGCATCATGCCGTTTGGCGAATGAGTCGATTGACTCATGTTGGCCGCGCCGGGATTGTGCAGCTTGCATGCACCGAGCGGGCCTCGCCCGCGTCGGCCGGCGCGCGGGCCGGCACCCGTCGCCGGTCATCCAACGATCCGGAGAGAGACCATGCGCTTCCCCCTCATTGCCACCCAGCTGTTCGCCGTCGCCCTCGTGGCCGGCGCGCCGGCCCTGCCGGCCCAGTCCGCTCGCGCCGCCGCCCAGGCGGTGCGTGCCACCCCCCCCGCCGACGCGATCGCCGCCGAGCCCGACCTGGCCGCCGTGCGCCGCGCGACGCAACGCTTCCGCGACGTGAAGGTAGCGCTCGCCGAAGGGTACCAGCGCGACCCGATGAACATCTGCGATACCGCGGAGCTCATGGGGCGGCCGGCGTCGCTCGGCGCCATGGGAATCCACTACGTCCGCCCCGACCTGCTCGGCATCACCGCCCCGCCGTCGCCGCGGGTCAACGGCACCGGGACGCACACGGACTTCACCCGTCCCGCGATCCTCATCTACGAGCCGCAGCAGGACGGTTCCATGGAGCTCGTCGCGGTGGAGAACCTGGTCTTCAAGAGCGCCTGGGAGAAGGCGGGACACACGACGCCACCGTCCTTCCAGGGAGTGCCGTGGGACCACATGGCCGACGACCCCGCCACCACGATCGACGAAGCGCACATGTTCGAGCCGCATTACGACCGGCACGTCTGGCTTTACCGCGAGAACCCGAACGGCATCTTCGCCCAGTTCAACCCGAACGTCAGCTGCAAGCACCACCCGCAGCAGGGGCACAAGCACTAGGGCGCCCCAGGGTCGGCGTGCGCCGGGGCACCCCTGCCCCGGCGCCGCCCCGCCTCATGAACAGACCCGCGTACCGACGTACGCCGTCCTGCGCCCGGCCGGCACCTCCGCCCCGTTGACCTCCAGCGTGTTCCCCGTCCCATCCACGCTGGCATACCACGCCTCGCTCCACGGCAGATCGCTCCCCAGCGTCAGCATGTAGTGCGAGTCCCGGAGGTATGGAGCGTTGGCGAGGCCGAGCCCGGTGGTGTGGCGGCTCAACGACACCAGGAGGTCCGCCTGGCAGCTGCCGACGATGCGGTTGTCGCTGGTCTCCAGAATCACGTCGCCGCGCAAGCGTGATCCCGCCACGGGGAAGCCGGCCTCCACGATGAGCCCGAACCGGTTGTCGTGGACGTAGTTCCCGCGCATCGTCACCACGCTCGTCCCAGCCACGTTGGGCGCGTTGATGCCGACCGCCGCGACGCGCAACCCCGTTCCCACGGGAGTCCGCTCGTGTGCGCGCACCTCTTTGTCGACGACCTCCACGTTCACCGTCGCCGCCGCAGGCGGGACCGTCTGCGCAATGCCGCTCGGGACCGGAAGGACCGTGGCCGGCACGATGAGCACCCCCGGAATGCCCCCCTGCTCCAGCTTGTTGGAGCGGACGAGGAACTGCCCCGGCCCGGCGATGCAGATGTCGCACGTATCGCCCGGTCCGGTGGAGAAGTTGCGCTCGACAACGGCACTCCCTTCACGCAGGTCGATGCGCTCGGTGAAGTGTCCCTCGAAGCTGTTGTCGCGGACCACGAGCCCCTCGGTTCGCAACGCCAGGATCCCCTTCCCGGCAATGGCCGCGTCGTTGGCGGCGTGCCCCGAGCGGAAGACGAACCCCTGGATGATCACGCCATTCCCGCCCTCCCCGTTCTCGGCGTTCACGATGACGAGCGGCTCGGAGACCCCCGTCTGGGTCGTTCCCCCCACCACCTCGAGTGGCGGATCGGCGGTCAGCGTGGTCCCGGCGGAGGCCGGCGCCGCGCCTGCCGGCCTCCCCGCCGAGTCCAGCGACATGGTGTAGCTCCCTTGCAGCGTGATGTCGGGGACATCGATCAGGAGCGGGAGCCGTTCGCGCGTGCTGTCGCTCGTGCTTGCCGTGGTCCCCACGAATGTCCCGGGGAGCACCTTGATGGTGATACGGCACCCTGCTCCCGCGATCGCGCTCCCTCCTTGGCGCGCCTTGCGCGCGGCGTCGAGGGCGTCGGTTATGCGCCGGAAGGTGACGCCATCGGATCGCGGAGCCGAGGGATCCACGAGCAGTTCGGTCGGGTAGCCGCCGGCCGTTCGGGCGGCGGTGGCTTCAGCCAGCGGGAGCAGGCGCGCGCTCGACGCGCCGGGCTCGCAGGTGGGGACCTTCGCGATAGCCCCCGTCGGGTCGTCACCGCACGCGGTCAGTACCAGGACCAGTCCACAGATCATCGGCCGAACGGCCCGCAAGGGCCCCACCCGTCCGCACGTCGTCGACATCGCAACACCCTCCTCCACACTCGGCGTTCATCCGGGCCCGCATGGTCGCCCCGGCAACCCGTGAAGACCGAAGCTAGGAGCGATGCGTCGCGGGACGCAAAAGACGATTTGCAGACGGTGTCTCCCCGCCCGCCTCCCGTCGGCATGAGGGAGCGACGGTCGCGTTACCGGATCGTCACCGTTCCGTTACAGGGCACGCGCACCCTCCATCGGGTAACCGACGCCTCAAAACCCGGCATGCCGGCAAGGAGCTCCCGCACGCATGTTCAACACGACACTGGCTCGCTCCATCCTCGTTGGCAGCGCAGCCTTTTCCCTCGCGCGCTCGACGGTCGGCGCGCAGGATAGCACCAGCGTCCAGAAAGGCGACACCGCCGCGGCACGCCTCACGCCATCGGTGACCGCCCCGTCGCTCCCGTTCGACTTCTCGGGCGTGATCTACACCAACTTCCAGATGGGCGGGCTCAAGGGGGCGCGCGCACAGGATCGCTTCGACCTCGAGCGCGCTTACCTCACCCTCAAGGGAGAGGCCGGCGATCGCGCCAGCTGGCGCATCACCGCCGACGTGTTCCAGCAGCGCGACACCACCCTGTCCGCGTTCTACCGCGGGTGGGCGCTGCGCGCCAAGTACGCCTTCGTGCAGTACGACTACCTGCGCGGCGACGCCGGCCGGTTCAGGGGGAACGTGCGACTCGGCCTGGTGCACACCGCCATCATCGATCACGAGGAACAAGGGTGGCCTCGTGGCATCCAGCAGGTGGCCGTGGAGCAGGCCGGCTACTTCGCATCCTCGGATGACGGAATCGCCACCACCGTCACGCTCCCCAACAAGGCGGGCGAGCTGTACGCCACCATCACCAACGGCACCGGCTACGCCTCGCGCGAGCTGGACCGTTTCAAGGACTACGCGGCGCGCCTGACGCTGACGCCGCTTGCCTCGACGCACGGCTACTGGAAGGGGCTCGACATCTCGCCGTGGATCAGCATCGGGCGCCGCGCCTCCGACTTCGCCGATCGCCCGCACGGGACGGTGGCACGCATCGACGAAGGGCGCCGGCGCGACCGCTACGGCCTCCTCGTGCAGGTGCACGACCCCCGCCTCGCGTTGGGTGCGCACCTGGCACGCCGCATCGACGTGGTCGAGTCGGCCGACACCACGCGCGACACCACGCCTGCGACCATCGAGCGCACCGGCGCCGTGAACTCCGTCTACGCCACGGTGCACCCTTTCGCCTTCACGCACAGCGCGCATCCGTGGCCGGTGGCGCTCCTCTTCCGCGCCGACGACGTGAAGCCCGACCGGAGTGCCGATCCGTACCAGCGCTTCTACGTCGCTGGCGTCACCTGGGAGCTGAACCGGAAGACCTCGATCACCTTCGACTACCAGACGCAGGAGCCGAAGCACGGGAGCCGGGCCCCGGACCTCAAGACGTACTTCGTGCACGTCATCGCGAACTTCTGAGCTCCGCGCCGGCCGGCACTCGCAACTCCGGGATCGACGCGAACCACCGGGCCAGCGCCGGCCGCTCGGCCATTCCTTGCAGCTGCCACTCGCGCGCCCGCTTGCGGTCGCCGAGTTGCGCGTAGAGCGAGACCAGGCGCACGATCGGCGGGGAGTAGATATCGTTGACGGTGGTGGGGTGCCGCTCCACCAGTCTCGTCTCGATCGCCGCCGCCTCGGCGCGCATCGTCTCCAGGAGCACGCGCCGATATCCATCGCTCCCCGCGTCGGCGTGCGCGGCGGCGAAGGCATCCGCCCCAAGCAGGGCCGGGGGGCGACGCCGCTCGGCGAGCGCCTCGTCTATCCGTCCATCCTCTTCCAACAGCCGCACCAGGCGTCCGCGAGCCGGCGCGTGGCGCGGGTCGATGGCGAGCGTCTGCCGTAGTGCTTCCTCCGCGCCGGCCCGATCGCCCACCGCCAGCCGCGCGGCGCCCAGCGAGCTCTGCATGTGTGCGATGTCGGGCTCCAGCCGGACCGCTTCTTCCATCTCCTGCAGCGCCTCCGCGTCCCGCCCGACCATCCCGAGCCAGACGCCGTAGAAGCGATGCCCCTCGGCGTACTCGGGGTCCTTGGCCACGGCCGTCGCAAACTCCCGCCCCGCCCGGTCCCAGTCGTCGTCGAGGTAGAGCGCCTGCGCGGCGAAGTGGACGTGGGGAATCGCCAGCGTCTCGTCCATCCCCAGCGCCTGGTGCGACAGGGCGATGGCCTGGGCGAAGTGCTCGTGAAACGGCACCAGGACGCCCCGGCGCGCGGCGACGGCATAGAAGTTCGAGAGTCCGGCCACCGCGGGGGCGAAGGTGGGGTCGAGCGCGAGGGCACGCTCGAAGTAGTCGCGGCTGCGGAGCAGTTCCTCCGGGGCGCCACCATGCGCGGTGCGCAGGAAGAGGTAGTGTCCGCGGGCGTACATGGCGGCCGCATCGGGCGAGTGCGGACGGCGCAGCGCGACCAGGGGCGCCAGCGGTGCGTTGGCGACATGCAGCTGGCGGCGCTGCGCCATCAGCGTTCGCAGGCGTGTGCGCTCCTCCGACATCCAGCGGTCGAATTCGCCGGCGCCCTCGACGTGCAAGCCATGCAGCGGCTCCGGCGGCGACAATTCCGCGGTCGCGACCGCGCCGCCACGCTCCAACTCGATGGCGTCGCACGAGATGTACGCCGGGTCGAGCCCCACCAGGTGGTCGCCGACCGAGATGATGGCGTTGGCGCCAAGCTGCTGGCGCAGGCCATGGAGGGCGTTGCGCAGCGCACGACGCCCGCGCGTGGCATCGTGGTCGGGCCAGAGGAGGGCGATGAGCGTGTCGCGCGCGTGCAACCCTCGCGGACGGGCCAGGGCGAGGTAGCACAGGAGCCCGAGCTGCCGGGGCTGGGTGATGCGCGACGACGTCGGCGCATCGTCGTTGTGCCGAACCGTCACCGATCCAAGGACGTGCAGGGAGAACTGATCGAGGGGCCGCAGCGTGTGCCAGGTCGGGACGACGGTGGATCGTGGGCGCCGCCCAAAGTGCGAGCAGCTGCCCCCGCCCCGGACAGGAGGAGCGGACAATCCTAATCGTGCACAACGGGCACCGCCCAGTCAACATGGGCGGGGACATGCACCGGGTAACGCCTGCGGCCAGCACCTCCTCGACGCTCCGCGCCGATCTCCTAGTTGCCGTAGTAGCACTCCCATCCGAAAGGTGCCGCCTCTGATGGAGCGGGAAACACCGGATCCTTCACCATGCGCTGGATCGGAGCGCTCGCCTCGATGGTGCCGTATGCCCCCCGCACGTCACGCACGATGACGCGAGCGGTCGCCAGTCCATCCGGGACCGGCTTCCCGTCCAGGCTCACGAAGAACAGGTCGTTGCTCCAGGGATACGGATCGACGTAGCTCACGTACAGCGACTGTCCGGGACGGTACGGCACCGACCCGCGGCACATCCCCGTCGTCTTCCCCGGAATGGTGATCTCGACCCCCTCCACCGTGGCCCACGCGCTCCCCGTCGGCTCGCGCAGCTTCAGCAGCGGGGCGTAGTAGAGATACGGACAATCCCAGGCGCACGTCGCGTGATACTCGACCACCGTGAAGGTGTCGACCACCAGCGCCGCGGTGATGGGCGGCTGCGTCCTGATGTGCAGCACCGCCTGGCCGCTGGCGGCGCCGACGGAGGCCTGTATACTGACCTCGCCCTCGCCGATCAGCTGGAGCGAGAGCTGCAGTTCCGTGAACCTTCGCCCCGTCGCCCCGACGACGACGGGGACGACCATACGCCCGACTTCGGCGGCGGCGTCCGGATCCGAGATCGTCACGATCGCGTCGCCCGAGTTCATCGGCGCCCCCTTCGCATCGAAGGCCAGGACCACCACAGTCCGCTGCATCCCCATGAACGCCGCCACGGTGTCGACCTGCACGCGCACCATCGCGACCACGTCTCCCGTCGGGGGAGGGGCGACGGGTTGCGCGGGTGGCGCGGGCGGCGCAGGCGGCGGCGAGTTCACGGTTCGTGGCGCCGTGGTCCCGTCGCTCGCGTCACACCCGAGGGCGACGAGAGCGGCCAGCGCAGCCAGCGCAAATCGAAGAGAAAGAGCGAGGGAGTGGCGCATGAGTCACGGATCCTGTCTGGGATGCCACGCGCACGATACACCTCCCCTGTCTACAAACTGTCTGCCGGCCGGACGTCCCTCCGCCTCCCCTCCGTAGCCGCCGCTCAGCGGTTGCCCTCGCCCACCAGCTCCCCACCCCAACTGGCCGGATCGACGTCGGCGATGGTCTGCGTCAGCGTCCAGGAGTGGCCGAACGGGTCGCGCAGGACCGCCTGCCGCTCGCCGTAGGGGAAATCGGTCGGCTCCGCCACCCCGGTGGCGCCGAGCTGGAGGGCGAGGGCATACGTGGCATCGGCATCGGAAACGCGGAGCATGAGCGTCGCCGGCGGACGCCCCGCCGAGGGGGCGGTCGCCGGGTCCCACGCCACGGCCACGACGGCGCCGTTCCCCACGGTCAATTGCACGCGATGCCCGGGGATCCGCAGCCGCTCGCGGCACCCGAGGGCGTCGCGCATCCAGGCCACCGCGGCATCGAGGTCCGGGTAGCTACGAACCGGGATGACGGTGGCCTCGGGGATGGAGCGGTTGTCTGGCAGCGCGACACGCGCGGCGGCACGCGCGGAGTCGGCACGCGCGGAGTCGGCACGCGCGGAGTCGGCACGCGCGGAGTCGGCACGCGCGGTACCGGTCCCCGCGCCCGCCGCGCCGGCGCGCGATGCGAGCGCGCGCTCCTGGTGCTCGAGCACGTTGGGCCAGGCGTTCGCGTGCGCGTCGCGCGCCTGGGCGGTGAGGAACCCCTCGTGCGTGAGCGTCACCTTCGTCCCGGACGGCATGGGGTCGAGGCGCACGGTGAGCACCGTCTCGGCGCCAGCCGTCCCGCTCGCCCCCGTCACCCAGGTGAGCGAGACCAGTGCCCCGGGTTCCAGCTGCAAGAACCGCCCGTAGTGCGGGTGCATCACCACGGGGCGGCCGTCGTCGTGGCGTTCCGCCAGCTCGAAGAAGAACGGGGCGCCGGCCTCCGCGGTGGCGCGCACCGACCCGGGCTCGGCGAGCCACTCGCCCCAGCCGGTGGTCCAGGCACGATACAGCGCCTCCGCGGGCAGCGACATCTCGCGCGCGACGGTGAGTGACAAGGACGCTGTCATGTGTTGCCGGCTCAAGGGTGAACGTGGAGGAGGGCGCCCTGCCGCTGCGCCTCCCGCGGGGCCCTGTCGCTGCGCCCCACTAGTTGCCTGCTGCCACCAATCGCGCGATCGCCCGCACCCCTTCGTCGCCCACGTCGAGGCTCAGGCGATTCACGTAGAGCCTGATGTGCGCGTCGCACACCTCGTCCGAGAGCTCCTGCGAGTGGGCACGCACGTAGGCGCGGCTTGCCTCGGGGTGGTCGAAGGCGTACTGCACCGAGTCGCGGATCGCCCGCTCCACTGTCGTCGCGGTCGCGGCGTCGAGGTCGGAGCGGGCACAGATGCCGGCCAGCGGCACCGGGAGCCCCGTCTCGCCTTCCCACCACTCGCCAAGGTCCGCGACCTTCACCAGGCCATGCTCGGCGTAGGTGAACCGGCTTTCGTGGATGATGAGCCCGGCGTCCACCTCCCCCTCCGCCACCGCGCGCAGGATCCCGTCGTATCGCATCTCGACCACCTCACCCAGCGCGGGGGCCGCCAGGCGCAAGAGCCGGACGGCCGTCGTTTCGCGCCCGGGGATCGCGATGCGCCCGCGCACCGCCTCGGCGAGCGCCGCCGGCGTGCGCGCCACCACCAGCGGCCCCACGCCATGCCCCAGGGCGGCCCCGCTGCGCAGCATGCGATAGCGATCGCCGACCCCGGCAAAGGCACCCACGCTCAGCTTGGTGAGGTCGAACGCCCCGGCGTGGGCGCGCCGGTTCAGCTCCTCGATGTCGAGGAGGACGGGCTCGATGCGGAAGGGGAGCTCCAGGACGCCGTGCGACAGCGCGTGAAAGGCGAAGGTGTCGTTGGGGCACGGCGAGTAGCCGAAGGTCAGCGTACGCACTGGGCGACCTCCGCAACGAGGCGTGGCGTGGCCGCGGTGATCGCGGCAAGGGCATCGTCGAAGCGCCAGCGCGCGCGGTCGGGCTCGTCGATCTCGTTGGAGACGGCACGGACCTCCAGCGCGGGGACCCCCGCCAGCTGCGCAGCACGCAACACCCCGAACCCTTCCATCGCCTCGACGTCGCAGGCGGGATCGCACGCCGAGCTTCCCCCCACGCGTCCGCTCGTCCCGATCAGGCGCACCGCCGCACCGGGAAGGGCGCGCCGCGCCGCAGCCACCAGGCTCGGCGTGGCGGCAAGAACCCTCGGCGTCCACTCCGCGGGGACCCCCGAATCGCAGTGCACCGCCGCCTCTCCGATCACCAGGGCGGGCGCATCGAGTCCGGCGCCGCGCCGCGCGCCGGCAATGCCGACGTGGAGGATCGCATCCGGGGGCTCGGCGGCGATGGCCATCGCCGTGCGGATGGCGGCCTCCACCGGGCCGACTCCACAGGCCAGGGTGCGCCACCCGTCCGGCACCGCGAGCTCGCGCTCGGTCGCCGCCACGACCAGGATTCGTCGGCAGTCGCTCATCAGGCGAGAAACTTACTCACGAGCGAACGCCGCCGGGGAGGCACACCGCGGTCAGGCGCTCGGGCGTTACGCGTGCGTCCCGGCACGCGCTCAGCTCGACTCGAGCCTCACCCGCGCGTCGACCGCCACCACTCCGTGCGTCAGCGCCATCAGCGGGTTCACGTCGAGCTCGGCGATGGCCGGGAAGTCCGCCGCCAGCTGCCCCAGCCGGCACAGCGCATCGACCAAAGCCCCTTCGTCGCACGGCGGCGCACCGCGGATTCCCTGCAGCACCCGCGCCCCGCGAATGCCGCGCACCATGTCGAGCGCCTGCGCATCGTCCACCGGCGCCACGCGGAAGATCACGTCCTGCAGCGCCTCCACGAAGACGCCGCCCAGGCCGAACATCAGCAGGGGACCGAAGCGCGGGTCGCGCGTGACCCCGGCGATCGTCTCGCGCCCCCCTTGCACCATGTGCTGCAACACCACGCCGTCGATGCGCGCCGCCGGCGCCGCGGCACGCACGCGCGCCAGCATCTCGTCGTACGCGCGCAGCAGCGCCTCGTCGTCGCCGATGCCGACCTGCACCCCGCCCACGTCCGTCTTGTGGGTGATGTCGGGGCTGGAGAGCTTCATCGCGAGCGGATAGCCGATGGCCTGCGCCGCGTCCCGGAGTTCCTCCCTCGCGGCGACGAGGCGGACGCCGGCTGCCGGGATGCCGTACGCCTCGAGGAGGGCGATCGACTCCTCCTGGGTGAGCTGCTCGCGCCCCGCGGCGCGCACCGCGTTCACGATCGCCTCGGCGGCGGCGCGTTGCACCTGCCGGTGACTCTCCCCGGCGGCGGTGCGCTCCTCCCACTCGCGCTGGCGATTGAGCGCGTTCAGCGCGCGCGCCGCGCTCTCGGGAAAGATGTAGGCGGGGATCCCGGCGGTGTGCAGCTCCGAGCGCCCCTGCGGGAGCCCCTTGAGCCCCATCAGCACCGCAAGCATCGGCTTGTCCGGCCGCACCTGCGACGCACTCACGATCGCCTCGGCCACATCCTCCTGCCTTACCCCGAACGGCGGGACGAAGATCGGGACGACGGCGTCGATGTGGGGATCGGCGAGGAAGGCGGTGAGCGCCGCCTTGTACCCCGCCGGGGTCGCCGAGGCGATCATGTCCAGCGGGTTCCGGATCGACGCCTCGGGGGGGAAGAGCGGGCGCAACGCCTCGACCGTCTCCGGGCTCAGGTCGACGAGCTCCAGCCCCTGCGTCTCGAGCGCATCGGCGGCCAGGATCCCCGGACCGCCCGCATTCGTGAGGACCGCCGTGCGCCGCGAGCGCGGGCGCGCCTTCACCCCGAACCCCATCGCCATGTCGAACAGGTCCTCGATGGAGTTGGCGCGCAGCACCCCGGCCTGCGACAGCATCGCGTCCACCGCCGTGTCGCTCGCGGCCAGCGCCCCGGTATGCGACGAGGCGGCGCGCGCGCCGGCGCGCGAGCGCCCGGACTTCACGACGATGATCGGCTTGTGCTTGGTGATGCGCGACGCGGAGTCGAGGAAGCGGCGCGGCTCGCCGAAGTTCTCGACGTACATCAGGATCACGCGCACCGCCGGGTCGTCCTCCCACTGCTCCAGGAGGTCGGTGCTGGAGACGTCGGGAGAGTTCCCGATGGAGACAAACTGCGATATGCCGATGCCGTACTCGCGCGCGTAGTCCAGCACGCTCAACCCCAGCGCCCCCGACTGCGACACGAAGGCGGCGTGCCCGAAGGGAGGCATGATCGGGACGAAGGTCGCGTTCATCGAGACGGCGGGGTCGGCGTTGATCACTCCCATGCAGTTGGGACCGATCATCCGCATCCCGTGCCCCAGCACCACGTCCATCAGCCGCTGCTCCAGCGACACCCCGTCTCCCCCCACCTCGCGGAAGCCGGCGGTGATCACGATGACCCCCTTCACCCCCACCTCGCCGCACGCCTCGACCGACGCCACCGCGTGGTCCCGCGGGACCACGATCACCGCCAGGTCGACCGCCTCCGGCACGTCGCCGATGGTCGGATACGCGCGGACCGAGCGCACCGACGGCGCCCGCGGGTTCACGGGATAGACCGTCCCGGCAAAGCCGAAGTCGATCAGGTTCGCCAGGACCTGATGCCCCATGCTCCCCGCGCGCTGCGAGGCGCCGATCACGGCGATGGTGCGCGGCGCCAGCAGGGGGGTGAGGTCGGGCGGCTTCGAAGTGTCGAGCGGGGCGTCTGGTGCGATCATCGTCTCCTCCGTCCGGGCAAGCTCGCCGTGCCGGCGCGCTCGCGGCATCGTAGAACCCCTGACACGGTGAGCGGATCGGGGAAGGCGGGAGGGCCCGGACCCGCGCCGCAGGCGTGGCAGGGGCAACGCCCGAGGGGCTCGCGGGGATTCGCATCGCGATGATCGGCGGCGACCATGCGCTGACGGGCGCAGCGCTTCCTCGCCCTCCCCTCTTCGGGGTCATCTGGTGCCGTAGCGCGCTGAGCCTGCTGGTGATGACCTACGTTCCGGCGCCGCCGACAGGTGTGCCGGGCCGCGGCGCCTGCCAGCGGCTACCGTTCACGTCGCCGTGGCGCTCGCTGTCCACTCCCGATCACGAACCTCGCATCCTCTCTCTGGAGTTCGCAGATTGCAGCGCGGGGGCGTGCCATGGCCGCTCCCCGCGCCCGGTTGCCCGTCGCCGACCCATCCCGCACCTCCCGGAGGGATCATGATTCGCCCCGTCGCCCGCCTCGCGTTCGCGGCGCTGCTCGCCGCGCCGTTCGCCCCCCCCACCGCCGCCCTTGCCCAGACGGGTGAGGCGCTCATCAAGAAGCTCGGGGCCAACAACCCGATCGCGAACATCACCTTCCCCGCCGACAAGTCGATCCAGTACCGCGTGTCGTGGGACGTCACGCAGGGTCCGGAGAAGCCCGGCCAGCTCGTCTCGGGGTTCCGCGTGCCCGCCAACTTCTTCGTGATGGCCGAGCAGGAGGGCGTTCCCAGGCGCAACGTGCACCTGGCGATCATCGTGCACGGGACGGCGACGCAGTCGCTGTTGAACCGCGAGGCCTACAAGGCGGCCACCGGGGCGGAGAACGAGAGCATCCCGCTGCTGGAGGCGCTCAACGCGGCCGGCGTGCAGATCATCGTCTGCGGGCAGGCGCTCATCAATCGCAAGGTGCCGCGCGAGGGATTGCTCCCGTTCGTGAAGGTCGCCAACTCGGCGACGATGGCGCGGGCGGTGCTGGCGGCTCAGGGGTACGCGACGTTCACGCCGTGAGGCATCGAACGGCCGGGACACCCCCGCCGGGTGCCTGGCGACGATCGCCGTCGCGGGGTCCGCATCCCACGACGGCGATCCCCGTGTGCGCGCCACACCGGACTCAGAACACCAGCCAGGTATAGAGGTAGAGCGTATTGTTGTCGCGAGCGCGTCGTCCGCTCCCGTCGTAGTTGGCCGACGCCCCGTTGAACTTCGTGAAGGCCGTGTAGTGGAGGCCGATCCGGGTGTTCTGCCACGGGTTCAGCGTCACCTCGCCCATGAGCCCCGCCGTGTCCGGCCTGCCGTTGGCGCTCCCGTCCACCGCGGCCGGCGCGAAGAGCGTCCCGTCACGCGTGCCCGTCGTGGCGAAGTAGCCTAACGACACGGACCCCCGTCCGCTCGGCTGGTACGCGGCATTGGCCTGCAGCGCGGTGAGGTGCTGGCGCAGCTTGTCGGCGCCACCTGCGTCGACCATCGACGTCAGGTGGCGTCGCTCGCGGATCACGCTCCCGCGCACGAGCAGGACCTGCTCGCCGGTGACGCGGCTCTCGTACTGCGCATCGCCGGCGACGTCGGTGTACCGGTCGGTCAACCCGGACACGCCGCTCCCGAAGGAGCGAGAGTCGATGCCATAGCTCCCGATCATCACGTGCCCGCTGCCCACGTCGCGCTGCAGCGCGACGCGCCAGTACGGTGCGACCGCCTTGAGCACGCCGGAGGCGTTGCCGTCCAGCGGCAGTTCCCGGCCCTGCAACGCCGAGCGGTAGATCGAGATCTCCCCATAGAGCGCCTGGTTCCAGAGCCCGTAGGCGCCGAGGCCGAGGACATTCTGCGAGTAGGCGTCGGCAAGCACGGGGGCGGCAAGGGAGGCCGGAGTCTGCTCGGACTGCATGAACGGCCACCCCCACGCCGGGACCGTGTTCCAGACGTCCTGCACGGTTGGGTTGTTGTGGAGGGTCAGCCCGTAGAGGAGATCGCGCGAGGCAAGCGTCGCGTGCGAGGCGAAGCGGATGTCGATGTTGTCCATGCCGAACGACGCCTCCGTGCCACTGTACGTGTACTGCAGGAACGCGCCCAGCTTCGGCGTGAGCGCGCCGGCCAGGAAGAGGCTCGCCTCCTGCGGAAGTGCCGCTCCCTCATTCTGGGTTCCGGCCGGCGTCTTGCCCACGTGCGAGACCGAGGCCACCAGCATCGCCGAGATGGGCGGGATCGGCGAGAGTGAGAGCGACGGTCGCGCCGAGGAATCGCCGGAGGCGGGAATCGTCTTGAGCCCCGTCATCGTGTAGCCGTTGAGCTTGAACAGGCGACCGAACGGAGTGAGCTGCGGGAACTGAAAGTGGCAGGCGCTGCAGGCGAGACCGGTCTGCCGGGAGAAGCTGGGGACCAGCAGCAACGTCGTGGCGAAGTGCCGCGGAGTCGCCGACACGGTGTGGGCGAGGAACGGCCCGAGCATTCGGGCGCGAGGGGCATCGCCGCGCGCGAGCGCAGCGGCCGGTGGCGCCACGGCCGGGAGGGCGCACAGCGCCATGAGGATCACGTCGAGACGCGTGGAACGGCGCCGGTATCGCCACCGTGCGAGCCCGACGGATGCGACGGAAGCGGCTGAGGATGGTGCGGCTGACATCGTATCCCTCCTTGGAAAGAGCGCCGTGCGGTCGTTCCCTTCCGGGGCGTCAGGCCGGCCGCCTCACCAGACGCGCGGCAGCATCACGGTGAGGCCCTGCCGTGGTTGACCGCCCACACGTAAGCCGCCACCGCGACGACCTGGGCATTGGAGATGCCGTTGGGGCGCGCCACCATGACCGTATTCGGGACACCCCGGGAAAGCACTCGGATGATGGCGGCGTATTCGCCGCGCTCGGCGTCCTTCCACCGGTGCGCCAGGAGTGTGGGGCCAACGCCTCCCTCGAGCTTCGCCCCATGGCATACGAGACAGCCGCCATGGCCGCGATAGATGGCCCGTCCCTCCGCAATCATCCCCTCAGTGATGGCGCTCGTGTCGGGCGGTACACCCCGACCATCGCCCTGCGCGATCGCGGCGATGGTACCGAAGAGCAGGGCAGCGGCGACGAGCGACGCCGGGGTCCACTGGAGGCGCGAGGGGAGCATGAGTCTCCTGCGATCGTCGAGCACCCACGACAGGAGCGGACGGTACAGCGAGTCAGCGGAGGGCTGACCGGAGCGGCCGTGCATCCTCAACTTGCAGGCGGCACCTTGCGCAGGCGTTACAGCCGGCCGCGGGCGTACGCGCTGCCGAGGTCGGCACTCGCGCGCGGTGACCGAGATGGCGTACAGGCGAGCGCAAGGCAGGTTGCCTCTGACGGGGAAGGCGAGGACCGCCCACCTGGAGCCGGCGGTGTTGGCGCCGAGACTCGTGGGCGTCGGCGCGGGAAGGGCTCGTACAATGCTGTAGCGCATGGAACGCGGCCACACCCGCGCAACGGACGGACGGCGCACGGTTGCCTCCCCGCATCCAGCGGGCGGCGCTCCGGGGTCGAGCCACGAGCCTCACGCCGTGACGCTCATCCGCACCGGGCGGCGATGCGCTCCCCAGCTTCCGGGGAGGTCCTCGAAGACCCCCGCGCATCGCGCGCCGCAGTTCGCGCAGCGGCCGCCAGGCGCCAGGTGCCACTCCCCGATCGTGTAGCCGTCGCGCTCGACGAGCACCGCGCCGCACTCGTGGCAACGCGTCGTCTCGCCCTCGGGGTTGTGCACGTTCCCCGTGTAGGCGTAGCGCACCCCGTTGTCCATGGCGATCTGCCGGGCGCGCGCGAGCGTGGCCGACGGCGTCGGCCGACGGTCCATCATCTTCCAGTCCGGGTGGAAGGCCGTGAAGTGCAGCGGCACGTCCGGGCCCAACTCCTCGGCGATCCACCGCGTCATGGCATCGATCTCGGCGTCCGCGTCGTTCAGCCCCGGGATCACCAGGTTCGTGATCTCGAGCCAGACGTTCGTCTCGTGCGTGAGGTAGACGAGCGTATCGAGCACCGGCCGCAGGTGCCCCGCGCAGACGTCGTGATAGAACGACTCCGTGAACGCCTTGAGGTCCACGTTGGCGGCGTCCATGTGGCGGTAGAACTCGGCGCGCGGCGCCGCATTCTGGTACCCCGCCGTCACCGCCACCGTGCGCACGCCACGGTCCCGGCACGCCTGCGCGACGTCGATGGCGTACTCGTGAAAGACGACCGGGTCGTTGTAGGTGAAGGCCACGCTCCGGCACCCCAGCTCGACCGCCACCGCCGCGATCCGCTCCGGCGTGGCGGCATCGGCCAGCGTGTCGACATCGCGCGACTTGGTGATGTCCCAGTTCTGGCAGAACTTGCAGGCCAGCATGCAGCCGGCGGTGCCGAACGAGAGCACCGGGGTCCCCGGGAGGAAGTGGGAGAGCGGCTTCTTCTCGATGGGATCGATGCAGAAGCCGCTCGAGCGGCCATGGCTGGTGAGCCTGATCTCGCCGCCGAGTCGGGCGCGGACGAAGCACATGCCGCGCTGTTGCTCGTGCAGCTTGCAGGCACGGGGACAGATGTCGCACTGGACGCGGCCGTCGTCGAGCGTGTGCCAGTGCGTCGTGGGGACGGCGGGGGTGGCGTCGAGGACGCTGGGTGGGGCGCTCAACTCGTACGACATGGTGTCCGGCCGTGGCGTTCGGGGCGCGCGTGCATCCGCTGGTCCCGAGCGTCAATCGTGGCAGCGGGGGTACGTGCCGGCAATCAGGGTGCGGGGCCGATCGGATCGGGGAATCGCCAGCGGGGCGGGTGGCATGCCCAGCCATAACGCCCGATAGACGCGTGTGGCCTAGCGTCTCCGTCCGTTCTTTCGACGCGACTCGCGACACCGGCGGCATTCGCCTGTCGGCACCCACGCGGGTTGTTCCCCGGCCAAGACCTTCATCCTCCAGGGCCATCGTGAACTACCGCCACATTACCGTCGCCTTCGCCGCCTGCGTCGTTGCAGCCGCCGCGTGCACAGAGCCCACAGTACCGTCACCCACCCGTCTGGAGCCCTCGCTGGCGATGGAGGCGGCCCGTCGCCCCGGTGCATGCCCCGCCCTCCCGAAGTGGACCACGAGCATCGCGCTCTCCCCGTCCGCACTGACCGTCGAGGTGGGTGCCACCCGACTGCTGGCGGTGAAAGACCAAGCCGGGGCCGACATCGCACCGTGCGCCGTCACCTGGGGGGTCACCCCCAACTACACGGTGGCCACCGTCTCGGACTCCGGGGTCGTGACCGGGGTGTCGGCGGGAGGTCCGGTGACCGTTACCGCATCCGTCAGCGGCAAGGGGAAGCGCAAGCTCCAGGCGACTGGGCAGGTCACCGTGAGCCTAGCCGCCGTCGCATCGGTCACCCTGGCGCCGGCGAGCGTGGACCTGACCATCGGTGCGACCCGGCAGCTCAGCGTCGAGCTGAGGGATGCGCGCGGCAACGTCCTCACCGGCCGCACCGTCACATGGAGCGCCGCCACGCCCGGCGTCGCCAGCGTGAGCGCGGCCGGATTGGTCAACGCAGTCTCCCTCGGCCAGGGGGCGACGATCACCGCAACCAGCGAGGGGGTGAGCGGGTCGGCAGTCGTGAACGTCAACCCCGTCCCGCTCACGTCGCTGGCGCTCGTCGCCTCGTGGTGGGAGGGCTCGGCGTCGCGCATCTACAAGATGCGGGGAGACGGCGCGAGCCCGACCTACCTCGAGACCGGGATCGCGCCGTCGGTGGTTGGCAACATCATGCTCGCTCGCGGCGGGTATTTCGGCGAGAACGTCATCTATGCCATGGACAGCACCGGGGCCAACAAGCGGCAGATCGTCGGAGCGGGACCTTCGTACCTTCCGGACCTCTCCCCAGACGGCTCGCGCCTCACGCTCATGTATGGCGATTGCCCCGGCGGTCACCCGCTGGCCATCGCGAGCGCGAGCGGGGCAGGGATCATTGGAGTGAACTCCAGCTACTGCACGTCCATAGCCCCCCGCTGGTCACCCCTCGGCGATCGCATCCTCTTTGCGGCCGGCGGCAACGCCTACACCGTGAGGACCGACTTCACCGACCAGCGGCTGGTGACCGCACTCCCCGCCGGCGCCGGCATCACATGGGCGCCCAACGGCACGCAGTTCTATCTGTCGGCCAAGGTCGGTACGAGCACGACCTTTGGCATCTACCGCATCGACGCCGACGGCACCAACCTCACGCCGATCTCGATCGACACCGGCCACGACGACTTCATCGCCGACGTCACCCCCCTCGGCGATTGGATCGTCTTCTACCGCAATGGCGAGATCTGGGTGATGACGACGGCAGGAACGCAGGTCACCAGGGTCGCGGCTAGCGGGACGGCGCAGGAGGGCGTGCGCTGGGTTCGCCCTCTCGCGCCCAGCTGATGAAGTCCACGCCCGCCGCCTCTGCCCCGATCGCGCGGAGCGCGGCGTTGGCCTTGCCGCGATGATACTGGCCGTGCGTGAAGAGCTGGAGCAGGACGTCGACCAGCGGCGTGCGATGGGCGACTCCCGCCGAGGTCGTGTACGCCACCTCGCCTGCCAGCGCGGTCGCTGTGAGCCCGGCCAGGACGGCGTGCATCGTGGCGTCGACCGTTTGGCCGACCGTCTCGAGCTCCGCGAGGCTCAGCGTCGGCCAGACGGGGAGCGTCGACGGCCGTCCCTCGATGCGAGCGAGCCATGTCTCCTGCGCACCGCGCACGTGCGCAAGCTCGCGGAGCACGGTGGAACGGTCGCCCTCGGCCCGTCGGGCGGCCGCGAGGAGGCGGGCGTCGGCCCAGGCGCCGTGCCTGGCGAGGCGCTGGAATTGTGCGATCACGTCGGGTCCGGTCGTGTCGGGGGTCGGGGGGTGCACCTACGGTTGCCTGACGATGTCGACCGAGATCTCCACCGCCGGCACAGTCCCCCTGTTCTCCAACCAGTGTAGGGTGTTCCGGTCCTCCGGCCAACCCACGCCGGGGCCGTAGTCCGTGGCGATCCCGTCGCGATGGTCGGTGATCGTCCCCTGCAGGATGTAGACGATCCCCGGCCTGTCCTTGTGGTCGTGGACCGGGCCGAAGACGCTTCCCGGTTCTATGGTCACCAGGCGCATTCGCAGCTGGCGACCCGCCATGCCGTCGATCTCGGGGCCGAGGTCGACGGTGGCGAGCGGCTGCACGGTGACGCCTCTGGTCTCGGGGGCCGTCTGATCATCGCGCATGGGGATCTCCCTGGAGTGTACTCGGAGCCTAACGTACGGCAGGGAGCCGCAAGGATTCCGCCAAGATGCCGTTGGCGGCCGCAAGGATCCTGCTGCCGTGCGCTACGGCAGGTTGAGCTGCCAGGAGACGCCGAAGCGATCGGTGCACCAGCCAAAGCGCTGGCTGAACCCGTAGTCGGCGACCGGCATGAGGACCGCGCCGTCGGCCGAGAGGGCCTGGAACGCGCGATCGAGCGCATCGGCATCCGGGCAATCGACGAAGAGCGACACGGAGGGAGTGAAGCTGAAGGCATGCTTCACCGGGCTGTCGATGATCACGAGCCGGTGGCCAGCGAAGGTCGCGTCGGCGCGCTTCACCGTCCCCGGTGCGCCGGGTTCGCCTGCGGCATACCGGGCCATGCGCTCGACGACGAACTCGGGGAACACCGAGCGATAGAGCTCGATGGCCTGGGTGGCCACGCCGACGAACATGAGGTGCGTTGCGACGCTGAGGGACATGCTGGGCTCCGAGCGATGCGGGGTGGGGGACTCGCGCAGGTGGGAGACTGTTCCGGCGTGCACAACGTTGCGCTGCAGCTGCGGCCCGTGGCAAGCGCGCGCACCCGGCGCGGCCATGGTCGGCGCCCTAGCTCCGATCGCACGCCCCTCGACGATCCTGCGTTGCGAGCACGCGGGCCAGGAATGGGAGCACAGCCGTCTCGAACCGCTCGCGAGTCCGATTCGTGTGCCCTCCTGTGAACTCGTCCAGTGTGTGCGCGATGCCGGCGCGCGTCAGCTCGCGTGAGAAGTCCGCCGTGCCAAGAGGGACGTGGGGAATCTCATCCTCCCGCCCCGCTTCGAGCGCGATCGTGCACAGGCGACGATACGGCGAGGGGTCGCGCATGAGCCGATACAGCGGCAGAAACTCGCGCCACGCGCGGGCGACCGCGCCGACTTCCCGCATCCGACCGTCTGGACCGGCGACGAACGGCACAGGGGCGGCTACCGAGTCCGGAAGAGGATCCGGTGCGAACGCGGTCGCCATCGTCCGCAGCAATCCACGCGGCTGCCCTCGCCATCTGTCGCTCTCGGCCGCGAGATCACCGACGAACCCCAGGCAGCAGGGGCTCATCGCATAGACGTGACCGAAGGTGTCGGCATGGCGACCGGCCAGGTAGAGGGCACCGAACCCACCCATGGACTGGCCGGCCAGGGCGCGGCTTTGCCGCACCGGCAAGGTGCGAAAGTGCGCGTCGACGAAGCGCACCAACTCCGTCGCGATGAAGTCCTCCCATCGCCCGAATGCCGCCGAGTTCACGTAGAACGTTCCGCCGAAGCGGTTGTCGGCCAACGGCATCACGACGATGTACTCGGCAAGGCCGGCGCGCTCATCGAGCGCCTCGCCGAGATTCAGCCCCTGATACGTGCCGTCCAGCCATTCGTTCGGGTCCGACGTGACGCCGTGCAGCAGGTAGACGACGGGATACCGCCTCGTGGCGTCGCGATCGTAGCTGGGCGGCAGGTAGATGGTGATCTTGCGGTCAGGCGTGTCGCCGATCCCGTTCCCCTCAAGCGCCTGGGCGTGGAGCGTCTCGACGACGATCCGCCCTTGCGCCGGGGCGGGCGGGGCGAAGCCCGCCCCGAAGCAGAGGGCGAGCGACAGCAGGGATAGGGATCGCTTCAGCATCACCATTCGCCTCTCGAAGCCTAACGCGGCTCTAAACCTGGCCCGGCGCGGCCACCACGAAGTGTCCGCTTCCGTCGCCACGGGTGCATCGGCGGGTGCGCCAGGGACCGTCAGCTGCATTCGGTGGCTCGGCCGCCGTCACTGGCGCACATAGCGCACGTGCGTCGCGGCTGGTCCATCCAGCACTCGGTCGATGCGAAACTGCGGCCCGGGCTCGCGGAGATTCTCGAAGAGCCGCCGCCCGCCGCCGAACAAGACCGGTGCCAGGGCGATTTCCAGCTCCTCGACGACACCCATGTTCAAGTACTGCTGGATCACGTCCGCACCGCCCGAGATGCGGATGTCGCGACCGCCCGCCGCCTCCCTGGCCAGCTCCAGGGCGCGCGCCGGGCCGTCGTTGACGAAGTAGAACGTCGTCCCCCCCGGCCGGACCCAGGGTTCGCGCTTCTCGTGGGTGAGGACGAAGACCGGGGTGTGAAACGGGGCTTCCTCGGGCCACGAGATCTCGCCCTGCTCGAACATTCGCTTGCCCATGATGTTGGCGCCGGTGCGCTCCATCGTGTGACGCACCATGTCATTGACCGGACCCGTCTCTCCCCCGGTCCCGAACTTGAGCGTCTCGCGGAAGTACTGTTGGCTGAGGATCCAGGCCATGAGCGCCCCCCACTTGGCGCCCCAGTTCTCGTGGTCAGGAGTACTCCAGTGCTCGAGGGACATGCCTTTCGGTGCCATGTAGCCATCGAGGCTGAGGCCGATGTTGACGAAGGTCTTGGGCATGGGTGTGAGTGTATAGGAAGGGGGTGCTTAGTGCATTGGAAGAGCTGCCGCAGAGGGCAATAGAGTGCGGCCGAAGGCCGCATGTGGACTTGACCCGGTTCGGTGGACACCGGGTTGATGATGGTCACGCCCCGCTGCGCCTCGTAGACCGCAGGGCTGAGATAGCCCAAGGTCGCATGCCGCCGCTGCAGATTGTGCCAGTCCTCGATGTTACGGAAGATCGCCTGCCGGGCGTCGCGGCGGGTCCCCCAATGTCGCCGCGGGCTCACTTCGTTCTCCAGGGTAGCGAAGAAGCTCTCCGCCACCGCAGTGTCCCAGCAATCGTCCTTGCGGCTCATGTTCGCCCGCATCCCGTGCCGCGTCGGCATCGCCTGGTATGCCCCGCACGCATATTGTCCGCCGCGGTCGGAGTGATGGCTCAGTCCCGCCGGTGGTCGACGCCGCACCATCACCCTCCCGAGCGCCGCCAGTGTATCGTCCGCCGCGGTGAACGGTTGGGCCCAGCCCCGGAGCAGACTGTCTCCGAGATCCAGCTCGCGCGCCACGTCGGCCAAGGTCCCGCCCTCCGCGCGCCGCTCATGCAGCCGGCGGACGGCTTCCTGCTCGAACGCGTCCGTGACGCTCCGCCGCTCGCACGGCGTGGCGCTGGCCGGCTTCCGCCGCTTGCTCATGGACTGCCGCCCCTCCCAAAGCAGGGGTCGATCGGCGTCCATCAAGTCGGGTCCACTCTACACCGTCTGCGGTCCAGGCCGCACACGCTCGTTCATCCGCCAACCCGTTCTGCAGCATCCTCGGTCGAGACTCGCTGGATCGTCGCGATCCAAGCCGGCGCGCCGCGGTTGCCAGGATCCCGCGTCTTGATTCGCTCCGGCTCGACCTCGGCCACATGCCATCCCTTGCCGGGACAGAACGCCGTTCTCAGATCTTCCTGACTGATGGGGTGCGGGCCTGGATCGGGACCCTCGTCACTGAAGCACAGCACATGGAGGGTTCCCTCAGGCGCCGTCACCGAGGCGAGACTCGCAGCGTACCGCAGTCGCTCCTCGCCGTCGAAGGTGTGAAAGAGTCCGCAGTCCAGCACCGTCTTGAACTCGCGCCCCAATCGCTCCAAGTGAAGCGCGTCCACCAGCGCGAACGTACATTGCAGCCCACGGTCATGCGCTTTCTTCCGCGCGACTTCCAGCGCGGTCTCGGCCACATCGACGCCCCACACCGCGAGTCCGAGCGACGCCACGTAGAGCGCGTGCTCACCGGTCCCGCAGCCAGCATCGAGGACGGGGCCGGCGAATCGGACCCGAGCTGCCAAACGAACCATTGCGGGCTGCGGCTGGCCAATCTCCCATGGCGGCGTTCCCTCTTGATACGACGCGTCCCACGGGCGTCCCGCCAGCCGCTCGTGACTGGTAGGGGCCCGACCGCGGAATGGATGGTCAGCAGGTCCTGATGGCTCCGGCATCTCGATGCCCTCGCTGCAACGACTCCATCGGTTAGGCTGCACTTCCGCGTCACGCTTTCTCAGGCGGAGCGAGTTGCCCCCGGACCTGCCGACTGCCGTGGTCCGCGTCCGCCGCGACGACCCATCATTCGTCGATCACATCCAACCTGTCCAGTGCAGTCTCGAGCTTGCCGTTCCCGAGCAGCACGACGGCTCGCGTCGATGACACTACGTACTTCGGCGTGGCGTCAAGCGTGACCGCCCGCTCGCACATCGCGGGCGGCGCGTGCCCTCGTCGCCGCGGGTGCCCGCCGGCCAGTAGCTCCTCATCATCTCGTAAGTGACGCCGCCGCACAACATCGCCCCATTCAGGTCCATCAGTCGAGTGAAGAAGGCGTGCGTCTCGTTGGCGGCGCTTTACTTCTGATGGTCGCCGCCACGGTCGAGCGTCATCTGGCGGCGAATGGTCAGGCGTCCCATAGGGTCCGGCTAAGCGTCCGTGGTGTCATGCACCTTCGTCGCGAGAATCGCGTTGCTGATCATGAGCACCGTGCCGGCGAACAGCAGCGTGTCGAACACGAAGTTGATCGCCGTCACGCGTGCCCCGACGTCACGCGCGATATAGAACTGCGGCACGTAGAGAACGACGGTGAGCAGCGTCATCAACTCGCCGCACCGCGCCGCGGCGGCGCCCGCCAAGCGTGTGATGAGCATGGCGATACCACAGGCCAAGAGCAGGATGCCCGTCCCATACCCCATCACGTGAGGTAGCGGGATCCACGCGGCGATGGGCATCGTGCTGGGCACGCCAGGTGAGAGCGTGGGGTGCAGGAGATGATCGGTGCCGTAGAAAACGAGCACAGCTGCGGTCCAGAACCGGGCGATCATCGCTACCTGACGGGACGCGTGTGGCCACCGTCCTTTCGTTTCGGTTGCAAAGAGCGCCAACGCGCCTACCGCGAATATCGACTGGCGAGCCGCGAGAATCCAACCGAGCCGACCCGACGGCCGCGCCATCGCTGCTGGCAGGTCCATGAGCAGCGCGAACAGCGCGAACATCAGGGCGAGACCGATCGACGACCAGACGACGTATCGCCTGGTGACGAAGCTCAGCGCGGCGGCCAGGTGCGCGACCCCCACGAGGTAGGCGATCGCAAGCGGCGCGGGGAGGAAGGCGGGAACGAGCTGGGCGATCGCTGCGGCGGCGGTGAAGTGGACTCCCGCGAACGCCGCCAGCGCTGCCCCGACGAATGTCGGGCCGAAGGCCGAGAGCCGGGAAGGCTCGCGCCGTCCGTGTTCGTGCCCACGTCGCCGGGCCAAGCCGATTCCGGCGATGAGACATCCCAGGCCTAGGAGAACCGGCCAGAACACGGCAGGAGTAGTCACGACGCCTCGCAGGTGAGCACGCTGTGTGATGCCGCAGCGACGATCAGCGTCACGCCCAAGCTCAACTGCGCCGCATCCAATGACGCCCGGAGCGCAGCGGAGAGCCATCCGAAGCTACGCGGCGTCTGCTGCAACGCCAGATAGGCGCGGTTCGATAAAGCTCGCGGGGTGAGCCGCCCCCCCGGTTCGGCGGTCACCGAAGCCGAAGGCCGACGCCCCCACCCCACATCCCGAGTCCCGACGGACCGCTAGTCGCGGCATGCGACTGGATGTACGCGACCAACGAGACGATCCCGACGGCGGGACTCGCGGCGTCCCCTCGGACATGCCAGCCCGGACGTCTGTCCTCGACGTGGTATCTGTTTGCGTCCCAGCTCGCTCCTGCCAGGGTCCGGAGGCTCGCCCCACGTGTGCTCAACAGCTCCCAACCCACATGTACTGCGTGGTACCGAAAACGCGGATAGGGAACGGGGCACGGCACCGCGCACGCCTCATCACCATTACGCGTAGCAATGCCCGTACTCACCGCCACCACGGGCGAATGGCCCGATTTGCCGCGCCACCGGAGCGAGAGCAGCAGATCTCCCGCCAGGAAGTCTCGAGCGGTGTACGCTGGCCCGCCCCCGAACCCCTTCGCAACCCCGGCGGTGGCGTCGAGCGCGACGTACCGTGCTCGCTGCGCGGACACCGACGCCGGCGCGATTGCGAGGCTACCAAGCGCCCAACCGAATCCCAGGCGGCGTACCATTCGCATCGAGGGCCAGTGCATGCAATATCGGACCTCGCGATAGCCGGATCCGTCACTGCGCGACGCCCCCTCTTGTCGCTGCGCTTGCCGCACGATATGGCACGCCACATCCCGGGAAGGTGAAGATTGAGCGAGGCAGACGCATCGACCGTGGCGCGCCTTACTAGAGTTAGGTTGCGGGCGGTCGCATCGCGGGCTGTCGTTCTGTCGCGCTCGCCGCCAGATCGGACAAGTTCGCAAGACCGGCGGACAGTTCGGAACGCAGGGAAGCAGGGAGGACGTCTGGATCGGGAGACGAGCGGGAAGTACGAGTGGCCACGTGCACGGCGGCTGCGGCGGAGATTGCGCCAAGACAAGGAACAAGCGCCGCCGCGCCCCATCGGAATGAGATGGGTCCCGCTGCACGCGATAGAGCGTTCAGTAGCTCGAGCGCAGGTACCGCGGCTCCAGCGACCGCACCCCACAGGGCCGCCTTGCCTCGCGACAGGTGAGCAAGGTGTCGCCCGCGCTGCATCCAACCGAACACGACGCCGAAGGTTGCACCCGCGACTAGGCCCCAGGCTGCGCCGGATGCTGCGACACGCGACAGCACGTCGACGAGCTGCGTGGTTGCCGACCCGCTGGGGGCCGTTCCGAGCACAGCAACTGACTCGACTGCTGTGAACGCGACGGCCCACGCGCCGCCCCAGAGAAGCGACGATACTCCGATGGACCGGCGTCGCTGCGAAAGACTCATCGTGCACCCTCCTTCGTGCGCAACCTAACGGATGGCGTTCAGCTGCGGCGGAACCAATAGGACTGCGCGCTGGAGACGAGCGGAGCGAGTGCCTGCGCGCATTCCAAGGCTCCGCCGGCCGCTGCAACGCACGTTAGGCGGCATAGGGTGAGCGGCGACAACGCTGTGGAGTACCGTGTAGGAGCGGCTGGTCATTGCCGCTGCCAGAGGTGGCGTGCGGAGGGTACACTCTCGCGAGCGCGACGAGTCTGCCATCAACAACGTTGATGCCCATCATGACTTGCGCCGAATCCGTCCTCGTATAGACCGCATACGTGGGCTGGTACTTCCCACCAATTGGGTTGCCGCTCCATGCTCCGATAGCTGCCGGAATCCGATCAGTTGTATCGCGCCACCACTCTGCAAGCAAGTTCAAGCCGTATTGTAGCGTGTCTCGTGCTGGTACGGAGTCGAACAAGACAAGCAAGCGCCCCATAGACGATCGCAACGCGGCCGAGTCCCGAGTAAAGTCGAGACATAGGGCGTAAGCAGTACCATGAGCCAAGCGCCTGTCGATGGGCGCGCTGCCAGCCTGGGGTGATCGGATCGTTGCAGCGCCACGGCAGCCCGCCAGCGCGAGGGAGCTAGCGATGATCCCGATCGGGACAAGACGGAAGAGGAAGTGAAGCATTGCAATCCCAGCATGCCGAATCGTCCGCCCAACGTTGAGTATCAGCTGCGGCCGAAGGCAATAGAGCGAGCGAAGCGAGCACACAGTAGATCGGCTGTCTGCTCCAGCGCCAGTTAGGGCGCGGTCTCCTTCTGAACCGCGCGCGACCATTCGGCGGGCAGAAGGTTGAGCCTGTTGATGACGATACGTGCGTCGTTGCGAACAGCCACCACGAGGGCACTGATCAGTAGCTTGCGCTGAGCATCTGATGTCGCCACCGATGCCAGAATGTGCATGAAATACTCCGCGACATAGTTCTGGGTGTACCAACTTTGGCGCAGCAGAGACGCGAGGTTACTGACAAGGCGCTCTCGATCAGAGAAATACCGGTAGAACGTTTGGGCCCATGTGCCAAGCTGGCCACCCTTTAGTCGACTCGGCCCCGGCTTGTAAATGTCCACGTGTCCTGCGAGAACGTCGTTTACGATGAGCTTCTCAGTTCTCAGGCGCGTGGTAGTGCGGAGACCTGACCAGCCCTCAGCACCAACGGCAGCAAGCACGTGGAGGAGTGGCCACCACCGCCCCTTGGGTAGTCGCTCGTCCAGCGCGACTTGAAGATCCTCAAGCACCCCTTGCCGAGCACTCGGCTGCAGTTGCCGCCAGAGAGTTGTCACGAACGCGCGATGAGGCTGACCGCACGTACCCTGTGCAACGATCTGTCGAAGCAATGGCCCGTGCGCCTCGCTAGGAATCTCTTCGGCCAGTGCTTCAGCGTACTCAGGAGTATCCACGAAGGCGGAATCACTCATGCGATTGAGGGCCGTCCAGACTTCGTGCTCAACGTCTACGAACCGAGGGCTGCCGGCGGCCTGATCGAATGCGCCTGCGATGCCATCCAGATCCGCGTCCGCGCCGAGAAGTGCGTGAAACCTCGCGGCCGCCGAAGCGCCGTGCTCCAGCGACTGTAGGAGCTCGGACAGCACGAGGCGAAGACTAAGTAGGTCTCGCCGAACGCGCTTGTCGAAAGAAGAAGCCGACAGCTGGCCAGTGCCCGAGAGATAGAGAATGTCGATCACCTTAACGGTTGTGCCGCTGAGCATGATGTTCTCGGTATGGAGATCACCGTGAGCAACCATTCGAGTCGTCATGTGTCGAAGCGCTTCCACGAGCTGACGCCCGATCGACGCGGCTTCATCGGCGGTCAATGTGCCTTCGGACAGTCTATTGCCAAGAGTCTCCCCTTCGATGAGTTCCATGACGACGCATGTGACGTCGTTCTCCGGGCGCTCAGGATCCGGAACACGCTCGATCGAGAAGACCTTGACAACGTTGGGATGATCAACCTGAGCCAGTGCGCGCGCATGGGCTACCGCCTGCGTTCCAAAGGCATCATCCGGACGAACGATCTTCACGGCCACCGGCCGGGCTATCTCGTCACGCCCGCGCCAGATATCAGCGAAGGAACCTGCGCCCAGTTTGCTCTCGAGATATACTTGCATCGACCTCTTGACCGAAGAGAATGGTCGTTGGCGCCCTAGAAAGTATGACTGGGCTGGCCTCCGATGTTGGCGTGGGTTAGCTCCTCACGTGTTCAGCGGAGTTGCCAGAGCCACCTGCGACGGTGCGACTGTC